>JBATTI010000614.1:0-1882 GCA_049670445.1 Albidovulum sp.
CAGCTGCGCCCTTTGAGCATCTTGAACGCATCGCCGAAGGCATCCAGCGCCTGGGCGGGCACAATAATCGTTTGCTTGCCCGCACCCTGGCCGACCGTGGTCAACGCTTCGACCTGTTTCAGGGCCACCTGATACTGCGCCGCTTCAATGCCGTTCTCCTTGATCGCCTTGGCGACCACCTCGGTCGCATAGGCCTCCGCATCGGCCGAGATGCGCCGCGCCTTGGCCTCTTGCTCGGCCGCGTAAAGCTCCGCATCCGCCGAAAGTTCGACCGCCCGCTTGCTGCCTTCCGCCTCGGTGACCTGCGCCCGCCGCGCCCGCTCCGCGTTCAGCTGTTGCATCATCGCTGCCCGCGTCGCCTCATCGAGGTTCACATCGAGGATCTCGGCCCGCGTCACCTCAATCCCCCAATCGTCCACCATCGCACGCACCTGTTCGCGGATATTCTGCGTCAGCTCAT
The DNA here is from genome assembly GCA_049670445.1 of Albidovulum sp. Taxonomy (GTDB): domain Bacteria; phylum Pseudomonadota; class Alphaproteobacteria; order Rhodobacterales; family Rhodobacteraceae; genus TMP-24. The sequence continues at coordinate 461 of JBATTI010000614.1, forward strand.
TGCGGCTGGACTGCACCTGATCCAGCTCCATCTTACCGATCGCCGAACGCACGATCCCCGCCACCGTGGTTGCAATCGCCGCATCCACATCGCGGATCCGGTAGACGGTCTTTTCCGGCTCGGTGATCCGGTAAAACACCGACGTCTCAACCTTCACCAGCACGTTGTCGGTTGTGATCGCGTCTTGATGCGCCGTCGGCAGCTGCCGTTCGAGGATTGAGATTTTATGCGCCACCTTGTCCAGAAACGGCACGATAAAGTTGATGCCGGGCCCCAGAACCGACCGCAGCCGCCCAAACCGCTCCACCACATGCTTTTCCGACTGGGGCACAATCCGCACGCCCAGCCAGACGCATAGAATAATAAATGCGGCAATCGCCAAGAACACTGCATTGCCGCCAATCAATTCCTGAAAATCCATGCCAACTCTCCCAATCTGCTGGCCGCGACTATGCCCTTTCGCGCCATGACTGAAAAGTCCCAAATCCGCCCCATATCCCCCCGCCGCGCGCCCGCTTTACCAATCCCCGCCGCCGCCGCGCTAAACTCCACTTCGTCACCCGCAGACCGGAGCATTCACATGACCGCCGCCCTCTTGTCCCTGCCCCTCGCCCAAATAGACGCCGCAGCCCTGCCCCGCGACCGCGCCGCCCATAATCAGACCGCCGCGGATGAACTGTGGCGCTCGATCCTGCGTTCGGGCCTGCGCCAGCCGATTGAGGTTTTCGCCACCCCGAACGGCCCCGCCCCCTACGGCCTGATCTCCGGCCACCGCCGCCTTGCCGCCTTTGGCCAGCTTTACCACGATCACGGCTTTGCCCGGTTCGCGCAGATCCCCGCCTTTTTGCGCAGCCCCGCCGATATTCCCGCAGCCCTCGCCCAGATGGTCGAAGAAAACGATATCCGTGCCGAGTTAAGTGCGTGGGAACGTGGCCGCATCTGCCTGACCGCCCGCGATGCCGGCCATTTCCCTACCCTCGATGCGGCGGTGGATGGGCTTTACCCCCATGCCAAGGGCGCCAAACGCACCCGCCTGCGCGCTCTGGCCACGCTCGCCGAGGAACTTTCGGGTCATCTGACCGCCCCCGAAACCCTCAGCCAAAATCAGGCGCTGCGTCTGGCCGCCGCACTGCGCTCCGGTTTTGCCGATCTTATCCGCCACGCGCTTGGCACCGCCCGGATGAAATCCGCCGACGCGCAATGGGCAATCTTGCAACCGATCTTGTCAGAGGCAGAGGCATCTTTGCGCGACCCAACCCCCTACGCCCCCGGCCGCCCCCGCCGCCTCCTCCACCCCCGACCGGGCCTGAGCGTGCGCCGCGAGCGGGCCCCGGAAGGCTGGCTTTTGCGCTTCACCGGCCCCGAGGCCACCGGCATATTGATGGAAACCCTGATGGATGAAATTGAAAGGCTGGTCGCCCC
>JBATTI010000615.1:0-4221 GCA_049670445.1 Albidovulum sp.
TCGCTGTTCAGGTCGGTGGCAAGGATGCCGCGATCGGTATTGGCGCCCTGGCTTTCGCTTGCCTCGAGCAGCAAAGCCCCGGCGCCATCGCCGAAAAGCACGCAAGTTCCACGGTCTTCAAAGTCAAGAATACGGCTGAAGGTTTCTGCGCCGATCACCAAAACCCGGCGCGCCTGACCGGACAGGATCAGCGCATTGGCATTCGCCAAGGCGAACACAAAACCGGCGCATACGGCCTGCACATCAAAGGCGAAGCCCTTGGTCATGCCGATTTTGGCCTGAATCATCGTGGCGACCGAAGGAAAGGTCAGATCGGGGGTCGAGGTGGCGACGATGAGCGCATCAATATCATCCGCGCCAAAACCGGCATCGGCCAAGGCCGCATTTGCCGCCGCTGTGCCCAGATCGGAGGTGGTTTCGCCTTCGGCCGCGAAATGCCGACGCTCAATCCCGGTGCGGCTTTTTATCCATTCGTCCGAGGTGTCGAGGCTTCCCTCGAATTCCGAGTTCGGAACAACGCGCGCAGGCAAATAATGCCCGACGCCACGCACGACAGCACGAATAGTCATTCAGCAGTTCCGTTCTTTTCCACATCACCCATCGGCGCATCCTGCCCCGGCTGCACGGCAGAGGCAAGACGTGCCGCAAGCCTGTCAGTAAAGCCCAATGATGCCAGCTTGTGCGCCAGCTGAATGGCCGCCGCAACCCCGGTGGCATCGGCCGAGCCATGCGATTTGACCACGGTGCCGTTCAGGCCCAAAAACACCCCGCCATTGACGCGGCGCGGATCAATGCGCAGCCGCAGGCGTTTGAGCGAACCCAAAGCCAAAAGGGCGGCGATGCGCGACAAAAAGGTTGCGTTGAAAGCTTCGCGCAAGAAATCCCCGACCAGCTTGGCGGTGCCTTCCCCGGTTTTGAGCGCAATATTACCGGTAAAGCCATCGGTCACGATCACATCGACGCGGCCAGAGGGCAGATCACCGCCCTCGACAAAGCCGACATAGTCAAACTCTGCCTTGGTGCTGGCGTCTGAGATAAGATCCTGGGCCAGTTTGAGTTCGGCGCTGCCTTTGTGTTCTTCGGTGCCGACGTTCAAAAGGCCGACACGCGGATATTGGACGCCCAGCCCGTTGCGGGCATAGGACGAGCCCATCAGCGCATATTGCAAAAGATCCTGTGCATCGGCTTTGATATCGGCGCCAACATCAAGCATGACCGCAAAGGCCTGGGGCGCGCGTGAGGGCCAGAGGCAGGCAATGGCGGGGCGATTGACGCCGGGCAGTTTTCTGAGCCGGATCATCGACAGCGCCATCAGGGCGCCGGTATTGCCGCAGGACACCGCGGCCTGGGCGCGGCCATCGCGCAGTGCCTCCAGCGTCGACCACATGGAGGTGCCTTGGCCTTTGCGCATGACCTGACTGGGCTTGTCGTCCATGGTGACCACGCCATCGGCATCACAAATGGTGCAACGCTGGGCCAGACCCGCGCGTTTGGCGATAAGTGGTTCAAGCTTGGATTTCGGCCCATGCACCAGAAATTCGATATCAGGGCACAGGGCCATGCTGCCCGCCATACCAGCAACAACGGCGACCGCACCACGGTCGCCGCCCATTGCATCGACAGATATGACTATACGACCTGTCCGAAGCGGCGCCGGTTTTGGCGCATCATCAGCCATCCGGCCTTGACCAATTGGTTCAAGCTCTGATGACATCAATCGGGCCGGTCACGCGGCTCACGCCGCGGCGTCGTCCAGATCGACTTCAGCCGTCTGTGCGACGACTTCACGACCAGCGTAATGGCCGCAAGAGCCACAAACGTGATGCGGGCGCTTCAACTCACCACAATTGGTGCATTCATTTGGATTTGCAGCAACCAATGCATCGTGCGAACGACGCATGTTACGGCGGGACCGCGTGGTACGGTTCTGGGGGACAGCCATGTCTCAACCTCAGGTTATAGGGGCCTTGGCCCCGGATTTCCAAGAGTATCGACACTGGTTGCCATCATGCGACCGGGTGCGAACCCAAGATACAAGCGAGGCCGGGAACATACTGCGATTCCGGCCGGGCGCAAGTGTTTTCTGGCCTTTAGCCGCTCGATTTGCCGTCAGGTTTGTGCAAAAGATCGGCAAGTCCCGCGAAGGGTTTCAGTTTCTCTTCGGTCAGGGGTTCGGCGCCGGGGGCTGTGACGGTAATATCTATGGGCTGGGCCCCTTTGGCACGTGGATAAAGCGGCAGCGCCAGGATGATCGCCTCGACCATTACCTGGCCTGCATCGATCACCTCGCCAAGCGGTTCCTGGCTGTCATCCTCAGGCACTTCGAATTCTTCAGCCTCGGGGGCTTTCCAGTCAGCCAGATAGTGGCGGCGGACGTTTTCGCGCAGCTGGGTGACCACCGGTTCAAGGCTGGTGATGCATGGCTGGACGACCTCTGCCTCCAAAACCGCGTCGAGGCCAAAATCGGTGCGGCCAAGGGGGCGAATCTCTCCCTTGAAGGTGGCGCGGTTGATTTTTGTTATGCCAAGCGCCTGGGCAATGGCCGCCAGAGCTTCGGCATCCGGGGCAAGGCTGAAGCGCGTCGGTTTGCGCTGCGCGAGGTTTGCGCGGCGAAAAGGGTGCGAATAGGGTGTTTCAAGGTCCATAGTAGCTTTCATGCCCGATTTAGGGGGCGATCCAATGCCTTCCGGCGCAGTCGGTTGGCCCGAATGTGGTTCTGTCCTTGTCGGACCTCCCCGCCATGTTGTAAGTCGGATAGAAGGCTTATGCCGCGAAGGCAAGCATCAGGACAATAGGTTGGGGGCGAGAGTGGGTTTGGACAGGCTTGGTTCCAGAGCGCGGATCGGGATGATCGGCTTTGCTATGGCGGTACTGTCGGCGTGTACGCCGATCTACCAAAAGCATGGCTATGTGCCGCGCGATGAGGATCTTGCGAAGATTGTGGTGGGCGAATCAAGCACCGAAGATGTGGGGCTTGTGCTTGGGCGTCCGTCGGTCATCGGTGTGCTGAGCGGATCGGGGTGGTATTATGTCGGCAGCCGATTCAAGCAAGTTGGCATTCGCGCGCCCAAAGAGATTGATCGTCAGGTTGTGGCCGTTTCATTCGATGAGCAAGGCATGGTCGAGAATGTCGAACGATTCGGATTGGAGAATGGCCAGGTCGTGGCCCTTTCGCGCCGCGTGACCGACAGCAATGTCAAAGGTGTCAGCTTCTTGCGTCAGCTGCTGGGCAACCTTGGAAATCTTAGCGCCGCGGATTTTCTGCGCGACAATTAGCGCGGTTAGACGCCGGTGTTCTTGACCGTGTAAACTGGGGCGCTCTGCGCCGTCGGACCAGAGGCTTTGCTTGGGGAACATCTCGGGGAGAGGGCATTTGACGCGGTTGGAGGAAGGCCGCTACGGCGCGCGGTTTGCTCAGACACCCGGTGATGTCGAAATTGCCCAAGGCTTGCGGTGGCGGGCCTTCAAGACTGCGCGGGGGCTGGCTGTCGGTCGCGGGTTGGAGGCGGATGCCTTCGATGCTCTTTGCCGCCATCTTTTGATCGAGGACCGCCGGAGTGGCGTTGCGGTTGCCTGTTTGCGCCTGATGGTGCTGCAAAATGGCGCGCAGATCGAAAAAACTTACTCGGCGCAGTTTTACGACCTTGGCGCACTTCGTGGTTATGAGCGCCCGATGGCGGAAGTGGGCAGGTTTTGCCTGGATCCCGATTGGCACGATCCAGATATTTTGCGCTGTGCCTGGGGCGCCCTGGCGGAGTTTGTCGCGGCGGAAGGTGTCGAGATGCTGTTTGGCTGCTCATCTTTCATGGGCGGCGATGTGTCCGATCATCTGGATGCATTGGCGGTCTTGCAGGCCCGCCACCTTGCGCCACCACGGTGGAAGCCTTTGGTCAAGGCGCCGGATGTCTTTCAATATGCCCGAAGCCTGGCCGGTGTTACGCCAGATATCACGCGTGCTATGAAGGCGATGCCGCCACTATTGAAGGCTTATTTGCGTATGGGCGGCTGGGTCAGCGATCATGCCGTTGTCGACCGGCATCTCAATACCTTGCACGTGTTTACCGGTCTTGAAATCGGCAAAATACCCAATACCCGCGGCCAAACCCTGCGCAACCTTTGCGGATAACGATTTTTCTGCGAAAAATCGCCAATTTTTCGCAGAAAAATTGCGTTCAGCAAATGAGCCGCATGCCGCTTTTGTGGCAGTTAATATTGAACTGG
>JBATTI010000616.1:0-1536 GCA_049670445.1 Albidovulum sp.
CCTTCGATGAAGTCAACCACCGGAAGGGTGCGGCGCAGGATCTTGCCGTCCGCAAGCCGGGCGAGTTCAATCGCGCCATTAAGTGCGGTTATCGCAGGCGTGCCATCCGCCACGGGGGATGCATTGACCAGATTACCGGTAACCGAGGCCTGTTCGCGGATCTGATCATCGGCAAACCAGATGGCGCAATGCGGCATGCAGGGCAGGCTGCGCATCAATGTGCGGTCGGTCAGGAAATCTTGATAGACGGTATTGGCCCCAAGCCTGACACGGCCATTGTCAAAGGCATAACCGTCAAGCTCGGCAATGCGGGTCACATCCAGCAATGCGGGCAAATGTACGTCCCCGGCCCGTCCTTCGCGGGCCCAGGGCAAGATGTCGGTCGCACCAGATACAAGCCGGCTTCCTTGCGGCGCTGCCGACCAGATTGACAGCGCATCGGCCAGAGTGTTTGGCATGTGATAAGTATCGCAAGTGAGCATGGCGCGCCTCCTTCTTTCGCTGCGTTTATTCAGCGGCCACTTTCTTGGACTGGGCATGGGGGTTCTTGACCACCACCTTGATCGCATCTTCAACCCGGTCCTTGGCGTAACGCAGCGCCTCTTTCAGATCGCCCATCTCAAACGTGTGGGTATGGATAAGCGTGGCGTCGAAGCGCTTTTGGCGCATGAAAGCCTCGGCGCGGTGGGTGGCTGTCTTGCCCTCGCCGCGAATGCCGAAAAGGTAGATATTGTTACGCACCAGATAGGCTACATCCACGGGCGCTTCGGCGCTTGGGAACGCGGCAAGGCAGATCTTGCCGCCGCGGTTCAGCATCTGGGCCGCCTCATTCACGCCATTGGGTGCGCCTGCGCATTCCACGACATAGTCAACGCCCTTGCCGCCGGTCAGTTCGCGCACCTTTTCGACCACGTTTTCATTGCGGACGTTGATGACGTGATCGGCGCCAAGCTGTTTGCCAATTTCAAGCCGGTTGTCGCGTGTGCCGGTCAAGATCACCGGCTGTGCGCCCAAAGCCTTGGCAACGGCGGCCCCCATCAGCCCGATCGGCCCCGGGCCGGTCACCACAACGCTTTCACCGGCGACAAGACCGCCAAGTTCGGTCAGCCCGTACATGGCGGTACCGGCGGTCACCACCAGCGTGGCCTCTTCGTCGGACATGCTGTCTGCAACATGGACCAGCGTGTTGATGTTATTGACCGCATATTCGGCAAAACCGCCGTCGGTCGTGAAGCCGTTGGCGCGGTGGCCTTTGTCGACGTCGCCGTAGTTTTTGCCGTAGTTGTGGCACGAGGTATACATGCCTTGGCGGCACCGCTTGCACTGCCCGCAGCCAGCGTGGATTTCCACGGTCACACGGTCACACGGTCACACGTTCACCGATTTCGTATTCGTCGACGCCGTGGCCAAGCGCCACGACGGTGCCCATATATTCATGCCCGGGGGTGAAGTTCTTGTTGAAGGGCGCGCCGCCATTGATCTGCGCGGGCGGGCCGTGGTGGATGATTTCAAGGTCAGTTGCGCAAATAGCTACAG
>JBATTI010000617.1:0-4307 GCA_049670445.1 Albidovulum sp.
ATCTGCTTTTCGAAGGCAATCTGCCCACCCAGAACATCTCCCGCGGTTTGCTTGGCCGGTTACGAGAGGCCGGGCGTTATGGCGCGATTGTCGGCGGCATCGATACCGGTGCCTTCGCGCTGGCGCGGGCCGGTCTGAGCGGCACCGAAACCGCCCCCGAAACCGTGGTCCATTGGGAGGCAGAGGCGTCGTTCCGCGAAGAATTCCCCGCCGCCCGTCCCAAGGACCGCATCCACCTTGTCGCGGGCAATCGCGCACAATGCGCAGGCGGCGTGGCGACGCTTGACATGATGCTCGACCTCATCGCCCGCTTTTATAACGAGGCTCTGGCCAATGAGGTTGCCAACGCCCTGATCCATACCCGCCGCCCCTCCGAAACCCGGCAGCGCGGCGATACCGGGTTTGGGTCGAAACAGACCCGGCATGCCGACAGCATCGTCAGCCTGATGGAGCAGAACCTCGACTTTCCGCTTAGCCTCGGGGAAATCGCAAAGGCCGTGGGCCTGCCCGAACGGTCGCTGGTCCGGTTGTGCCGCCGCATCTTTGGCGAGTCTCCGATGAAACTTTATCTGCACATCCGCCTTCAGGCCGCGCGCAACATCCTGTTTTATGAGGAATATTCGATCAAGGACGTGGCCCTGTCCTGCGGCTTCTCCTATCCGGCGGTCTTTTCACGGGCGTTCAAACAGCAATTCGGTCAGACCCCACGGGCGTTCCGGGCCACGTTGCGCGACCAGCAGCGGCAGGGAATGCGCCCCGAGATAAGACGGCTGATCTCCTCTTCCGAGCGGGCGGCGTAAACGTCAAACACTGCTCAAAGCACGTCGCGCGGAATGTGACGATCAGAAGCCGCGGTGCGGTGATCAAGGACCGAAGGCATGACGATACCGCCGGGCAAGCATGATCCTGATGACCACGACCGGTTCAGGCGATGGACCGGATCTGCGCGCCAAGGGTCTTGCCAGATGTCAGGCCCTGAACCTTGCGGGTGATCGCACTGGCGTCGATACCGTGATGGGCATAAAGGTCGCCGATGGTGCCGGTCTGGCCGAAATGCTCGATCCCCAGCGGTATGGTCTTATGGCCGCAGATGCCGCCCAGCCAGGCAAGCGTGGCGGGATGCCCGTCTATCACGGTCACCAGTTTGCAATGCGATGGCAGACCCTGCATCAGGCGTTCGGCATGGCTGGTCGCCTGCGCCACGCCACGCGCACGGGCACGCTGGGCGGCCGTCCAGCCTGCGTTCAGGCGGTCGGCGGATGTTACGGCCAGAACCCCGATGTCGCGGCGCCCCTCGCCGATCTGCCCCGCGGCCTTGATCGCTTCGGGGGCGACGGCGCCCTGATAGGCGATCACCACCTCGCAATTGGGCCCCGGTTTGCGCAGCCAATAGGCGCCATCAATGGCCCCTTGGCGAAAATCGTCATCCACGCGTTTGCCCGGCTGCTCAATCGGGTTGGTGGTCAGCCGCAGATAGACCGAGCCGCCGGTTTCATCGCGTAGCCAGGTGCGTTCATCCGGGTCGCCCTCGCCGTCACGTTGCAGGTAGTCAAAGGCCCATTCCATGATCACGGCCAGCTCATCCGCGAAGGCCGGCTCAAACGCCGCGAGGCCATCCTGGCTCATCCCGATCAAGGGCGTGCCGATGGATTGATGCGCGCCGCCCTCCGGTGCCAGCGTCACGCCCGAGGGCGTGCCCACGATCATGAAACGCGCATCCTGATAACAGGCGTAGTTCAGCGCATCGAGACCACGGCAAACGAAAGGATCGTAGACCGTGCCGATGGGGATCAGCCTTTTGCCAAAAAGACTGTGCGACAGCCCCGCCGCGCCAAGCAGCAGGAAGAGGTTCATCTCGGCGATGCCCAGTTCGATATGCTGGCCCTCGGGCGTGAATTCCCATTTCGCGGTGGAGGGAATATTTTCGGCCTTGAACGTGTCGGCCTGATGGGCGCGGGCAAACAACTTGCGCCGGTTGACCCAGGGGCCAAGGTTGGTTGTGCCGGTCACATCCGGTGAGGTGGTGACGATGCGTTCCGCCAAAAGGCTGTCGCCCTTGGACAGATCATCCAGAATCTTGCCAAACGCCATCTGGGTGGAGATTTCGCGATCCGATGCCAGTTCAATTGCCGGCACATCAATCATGTCATCGCTGAAGCGGCGGCGGCCTTTGGCAAAAAACGGCGCTTCGTTCAGCGCTTTTTCAAAGGCGGCAGGGTCGGTGATGGTTGCGAATTTGTCCCATTCCTCGCCCTCGGCCACGCCCATGTATTTCTGCCACTCGGCCATCTGGGTCTTGTTCATCAACCCGCCGTGGTTGTCCTTGTGGCCCGCAATGGGCGTGCCCCAGCCTTTGACGGTATAGGCCAGAAAACAGACCGGGCGATCATGATCAATGGCGGCGAATGTCTCGGCCATGGTGGACACGCAATTGCCGCCCAGGTTTTCCATCAATGCGGCCAGTTCATCATCGCTGCGCGCGTCGATCAGCGCGGTCACATCACCCTGATCGCCCAAGGCATCCATCAGCCGTTGCCGCCACACGGCCCCACCCATGAAGGTCAGCGCCGAATAAAGCTGATTGGGGCAATCATCGATCCACTGGCGCAGCTTTTCACCGCCCGGCTCGGCAAAGGCCGCGCGTTGCAGCACGCCGTATTTGACCCGCACAACGTCCCAGCCAAAGGCGTCAAAGATTTTCTCGACCCGCTGGAACAGCCCCTCGCGCACGATCCCGTCCAACGACTGGCGGTTGTAGTCGATGATCCACCAGCAATTGCGCAGATCATTCTTCCAGCCTTCCTGAAGGCATTCGTAGATATTGCCCTCATCGAGTTCAGCATCGCCGACCAGCGCCACCATCCGCCCCATCGGCGCGCCTTTGCCCCAGTCTTTCGCGGCAATATAGTCCTGCACGATGGAGGCAAAGGACGTGATCGCCACCCCAAGCCCAACCGAGCCGGTTGAGAAATCAACGTCATCCACATCCTTGGTGCGGCTGGGATAGCTTTGCACCCCGCCAAAACCGCGGAAATTCTCCATCTTCTCGCGGGTTTGGTTGCCCATCAGGTATTGGATGGCGTGGAAGATCGGCGAGGCATGCGGTTTGACCGCCACCCGGTCCTCGGGCCGCAGCGCCGAGAAATAGAGCGCCGTCATGATCGACACCATCGACGCCGAAGAGGCCTGATGCCCGCCGACCTTGATCCCGTCCGCCTTGGGGCGGATGTGATTGGCGTGGTGGATCATCCAATGGGACAGCCACAGCAGACGCTGTTCGATGGTTTTGAGGGTGTTCGGATCAGTCGGTTTCATGATGTCCCTGCCGTGGTTTGGGTCGGATCTGTTCTTATGGTGCCGTTGCGGTTAAGGGGCCACCGCCCTTTCCACCCGGTTGCGCAACTGGCCAATCGCGGGTGAGCTAACGTCGATTTCATCCCCAAGCGTCAAAAAACGCGGTGGCGTGCGGCTGCCGCCAGACCCCTCGGGCGAGCCGGTGGCAATCATGTCGCCCGCCGACAATTCCCCGATATGAGAGGCATAGGCGATGACTTTGGCGATGGAATGGATCATCTCATCCGCCCTTGCCTGTTGTACGATCTTGCCGTTGAGCCGCGTGGTCAGTTCAAGCCCTGCGACATCGGCAACCTCATCGGCGGTGACCAGCCAGGGCCCGCAACTGCCCGAGCGGGCGAAATTCTTGCCCGCATGGACCGAATGCTTTTGCCAGCCGCGCACCGAGCCGTCATTCATCAGCGTGAAGCCCGCAACATGTTCCATCGCCCGGTCTTGTGGAATATGGCGACCGGGCTTGCCGATCACGGCGACGATCTCGCCCTCATAATCAAAGCTGTCGGCGGCGGCCCCTTGCGGCAGTTCCAAAGCGGTTGCATGGCCGACCAATGCGCCGGGCAGCTTTGCAAACAACAGGATATCGCCGGAAATCGGCGCTGGCGCGTCAAGCGGATAGCGCTTGGGATAGTTGACGCCAACGCAGATCACCCGTGCGGCATCATGCACCGGCGGCAGGAAGGTGACCGCATCGATGGCCCTGTCAGCTGCGCGCCCGGATGTGTCGCGCGCCAGATCCGCCAGCGCATCGCCCGCAAGCACGGCGCGCAGCGTCGGGTATGTGGCAAGAAAGCTGTCGCTAGCCGTGACCAGCCCGCCTTCCGTGACGCCCCCATAAACGGGGCCGCCGCGCGACATATAGGTTGCGATCTTCATGGTCTCTCCGATTGCAAAGGGTGGCGGCGGCCCGTCAGCGGTAGAAATATTCCACCAGGAACATCGGGATCGCGGGCACA
>JBATTI010000618.1:0-2656 GCA_049670445.1 Albidovulum sp.
ATCAAGCCCTATATCACCGCGCGGCTGATCCAGGATGGGCCGGGCTTGCGCTATCTGGAAAGCCATTGTCCGAACGCCGATATACCAACTTGCGCACTTTACGAGGCGCTGGGCTGGTCGGACAATCCGTGGCGATTGACGGCCACGCATATTGTCTTTGAAACATCAAAGGACCTTGGGTCTTTCAGGCTGATGACCGAAGAAAACCAAAAGCGCGTTGCCGATGCGCAGGTCGGGTTTTTTCTGGACGTCTTGATGGATATGCCGGTGGCGACAAGTCTGGCGTTCCTGAACAACACGATCATCCAGTCATCCATGACAAGTATTGATATGACCTTGCCGTCTGATCTGGTTGAACAAAGCAATGCCCGCGTCACCGGGGTTCTGAGCGGGCAGCTGACGCATGGGCGGCTGGTGGAAACTGGTGGCTGGTTTGTGCCATTGATGCAATTCCAGCGCGTCTTTTACCTGGTCGCCCTGGCGGTGATCGTAACACTTTTGGTGCTGCCGGGCCGCGTGCCTGTGCGGGTAAAGGCCTTTGCCGTGATGATTATCCTGGGCATTTTGGCCAATGCACTGGTCTGCGGCGGCATCTCGCAGCCCGCCACGCGCTATGGGGCGCGGATGATCTGGCTTTTGCCTTTCACCGCGACATTCATGCTTTATTGGGCAATGCAGGCCGGGCGGCTTTCGAAGTTTGGAGGGCGGTCATGAGCGCGCAAGACAGGGTGACCATCTCGGTTATTGTGCCGGCCTTTCGCGCCGAGAAGCTATTGCCCAAGGTCTTGGCCCCCTTGATGGCGATGCAGGCGCGCGGCGAGGTGGATGAGGTGATTGTGGTTGATGATCAATCACCCGATGCCACGGCCAAAGTGGCGCAGGAAATGGGCGCGCGGGTCTTGGTGACGCCGCAAAATGGCGGGCCGGGTGTTGCGCGCAATCTGGCCGCCGAAGTGGCCAAGGGCGAGGTGCTGTGGTTCGTTGACAGTGATGTGATTGCCTGGGATGACGGGGCGGTCAAACTTGCCGCGCAATTCGCCGATCCGTCCGTGGCGGCGGTTTTTGGATCTTACGATACCACGCCCGCCGGGGCATCGTGGTTTTCGCGCTACAAGAACCTGATGCACAGCTATTACCATCAGATCGCCCGGCGCGAGGCCAAGACCTTTTGGGCGGGCTGCGGGGCGGTGCGGGCCGATATGTTTCGCAAGATCGGCGGCTTTGACGTGGCGACCTACCGCGTGCCTTCCATCGAGGATATCGAACTTGGCTACCGCATTCACGCGGCAGGCGGCTCTATCGTGGTGGATCCGACGCTGCTGAGCAAACATCTGAAGGTCTGGACGATCCGCAACGCGATCTTCACCGATATCTTTCGTCGCGCCTTGCCGTGGTCGCGCCTGATCATCGCGCGCGAGGGGCTTAGCGATGATCTTAACACCAGTCACGCAGAGCGTTTTCGCGCCGTCCTTGCGGGATGTTTCATTCTGTCGGTTCTGGCGCTGATCATCGCGCCGGGGCTTTGGCCGCTGACACTTGGCCTTCTGGCCTCTGTCATGGTCGCAAATATACGACTGTTGCGGTTTTTTATTACCAATCTGGGGATTTTGCGCGCGCTGGCCGCCATGCTGTATCACCAGATCTACTATGTCTATTCAGCGGGCAGCTTTGCTTGGTGCTTGTTTGAATATCATGTTCTTGGCGTGCGGAACCGTCTTCACGTGCCCTAGGCGCTGGACGAAAAAGCCAAGGAACGGACTTTGAAAAGGAACGGATGTTATGACTGCCACTGCGACCAAAGCCAAAGCCAAAACCGCCAAATCGGTCAAAACCGAATTTGACGGGCTGTCATTATCGGTTGTGATCCCGGCCTACAATGAAGAAGGCGCGGTACGCCAGATTATCGACGATGTCCGCCGCGAGATGGATACAACCGGTGTGCCCTATGAGGTGATCGTTGTTGATGACGGGTCAAGCGACCGGACGCTTGAGATTGCGCGGGAAACCGGCGCGATTGTCGATAGCAATCAGGTCAATACCGGATATGGCGCTTCGCTCAAGCGCGGGATCAAGCACGCGCAATATGAATATGTGGCGATTATTGATGCCGATGGCACTTACCCCGCGCATTATCTGCCCGATATGCTGCTTAAGTGCCGCAACCAGGATATGGTGGTGGGAGATCGCGGCGCGGGGATGAAAAACGTGCCTTGGGTCAGAAAACCGGCGAAATGGGTGTTGAACACCTTCGCATCCTTCCTGGCCGAGCGTCGGTTGAATGACCTCAACTCTGGCCTCAGGGTGTTTCGCAAGTCAGAGCTGGTGCCGTTCATCCCGCTGCTGCCGCAAAAGTTTTCCTTCACGACGACAATCACGCTGTGCATGTCGTGCAACGGCAAGCGGATGATCTATACGCCGATCAACTATGGCAAGCGCGTGGGCAAGTCGAAGATCCGCCCGGTCGATTTCATCAACTTCATCATCCTGGTTTTGCGGATGACGGTTTTGTTCAACCCGTTGCGTGTTTTCATTCCGCTGGGGCTGGGGTTGATGGCGCTGGGCACCATCAAGTTCTTTTACGATATCTGGATGGATAATCTGTCAGAGACCACGATCTTTGCCTTCCTTTCGGCCCTGATCATCTGGTCCCTGGGGC
>JBATTI010000619.1:0-2438 GCA_049670445.1 Albidovulum sp.
GGCAGGCACTTTGCATCATCGCATTGCTGTCAATCTCATCCTGACTGCGGCAAATGTTGATCCCGCCGGTATAGTGAAAGCCGCAAGATTGGCCGCTTTCCTTTTCCAGCTCGCGGTAAATCTGGAAGGTATAGCGATGCATCTCGGCCGAGGCAGTGGGGCGCACCACGGTGAAAAGCCCGCCCGCCGCATGCCCGCTTGACCCTGATGTCAGTTCCTGCCGCTCCAGCAGCATCACATCGGTCCAGCCATTGCGGGCCCGATGGTAAAGAACCGAACACCCCACCACCCCGCCGCCGATGACGACAACCCGCGCAGAAGACTTCATTTTGATCTCATTACAAAAAAGGTTTCGTTTGTCTTAGCCACGCCCCTCTGCCTCGACCAGCGCGGCCAAAAGGCCCCGCCGTTCGTCCACCGCTTGATCAAGCCAATTGGTGCGCATCTCGGGGACCGAATTTAGCAAAAGCTGGGTGTAGGCATGGCTGGGCGGGGTCAGAACCTCATTCACCGGGCCTTGTTCGATGATGCGGCCATGGCGCATGACCGCGATACGGTCGGCGATCTTGGCCACGGTCGCGATATCATGGGTGATGAACATATAGCTCAGCCCCAGTTCTTGTTGCAAAGACGCAAGAAGATCCAGAATCTGTTGCGCCACGATCGTGTCCAGCGCCGAGGTGATCTCATCGCAGATGATCAGCTTCGGTTCCGCGGCAAGGGCGCGGGCCAGGTTGATACGCTGGCGCTGGCCGCCCGAAAGTTCGGGCGGAAAGCGGCGTGCGAAGTCGGTCGGCAGCTCTACCCGCTCCAACAGCCGCGCGACTTCGCGGTCGGCTTCTGACTGGCTCAGGCCGCGATAGAACCGCATCGGGCGGCCAAGGATCTTGGCGATCCGCTGGCGCGGGTTCAGCGCCACATCCGCCATCTGAAAGGCGAATTGGACCTGACGCAATTCATCGCGCGACCGCTGCGCGACGCGGCCTTGCAGCTCTTTTCCATCCAACTCGACCCGCCCGGTATTTGGCGCCATCAGCCCCGAGATGATCCGCCCCAGCGTGGTCTTGCCAGACCCGGATTCGCCGATCACGCCAACCGTTTCACCGCGCTCGATCTTCAGGTCGATATTGCTAAGTGCGATGATGTCCTTTTTCGGGCCATAACCCGCAGTGACATTGCGCACCTGCAAAAGCGGTGTCTTGCTGTCTTCCAGAATATGGGGGGCCGCAATTTCTTGGGGCATCACATGGGCGGCGGCCATCAGCGCGCGGGTATAATCTTCGGCAGGCGCGCTGATAATCTGTTCGGTGGGGCCGTATTCGACCATCTTGCCATCGCGCAAAACCAGAATGTGATCGGCGATCTGTGCGACCAGTGAAAGATCATGGGTCACATAGATCGCGGCGGTCTGGTTGCCACGGATCAGCTTCTTGAAGGCATAAAGTACCTCGATCTGGGTGGTCACATCCAGCGCTGTTGTCGGCTCATCCAGGATCAAAAGCTTCGGATCCGAGATCATGGCCATTGCCGCCATCAATCGCTGCAACTGCCCGCCTGAAACCTGATGGGGAAAGCGCTGACCGATGGTATCGGGGTCCGGCAGTTCAAGTGCTTCGTAAAGGTCGCGGGCCTTGGCCAGCGCCGCGGAGCGGGTCATCGCGCCGGTGATGACCGGAATTTCGGTGACCTGATCGTCGATCCGCATCGTGCTGTTGAACGAGGCTGCGGCACTTTGGGCGACATAGGTCACATCCTGGCCGCGCAGCTTTTGCAGCTCGGGCAGGGACTGGTCCAGAACGCTTCGCCCATTCAGATGCACCGTGCCGTCGACAATGTAGCAGCCGGGGCGCGAATAGCCCATGCAGCCCAAGGAAATCGTCGTCTTGCCAGAGCCGGATTCACCGATCAAAGCAATCACCTCGCCGGGGCGGACATCAAATGAGACGCCGTCGACGATCAGGGTTTCGCGCCCCTTCTTGTCGCGAACTGCCACGGTCAGATTGCTGACTTTCAGAAGTGCATCCATCATCAGATCTCTTCCGGCAGTTTGACGCTTGAGCGTTGCAGCAGCCAGTCGACGAAGATGTTTACCGACACCGCAATCGCGGCAATCCCGAAGGCGGGGTAAAGCGTGGTGTATGCGCCATAAATCAAGGCTTGCATATTTTCCTTCACCATCACGCCAAGGTCAGATTGCGGCGGCTGCACGCCAAGGCCCAAGAAGGACAGCGCAGAGACGAAAAGGATTGCATAGGTAAAGCGAATGCCGAATTCGGCGGCCAATGGGGTGAGTGCATTTGGCAAAACCTCGTGCCAGATGATCCATCCCTTGCCTTCGCCGCGCACCACGGCCGCCTCGACGTAATCCATCACCATGATGTCGGTGGCCAGTGCCCGCGCGACCCTGAACACCCGGGTCATGTCGATAAAGGCAATGG
>JBATTI010000620.1:0-2450 GCA_049670445.1 Albidovulum sp.
CACATGTCGGGCGCAAGGGTGATTTCGCTTTGTTTTCGGGCGCGGTTGAAAGTGTTTGAAGAAATGCTCTTGGCGCGCCCGCGATTTCGCGCGACTGTGCAATCAAGCTATTCTTGAAGGATGATGAGGGCCGCATGATCTTGCGAAAATCGACTGCTGAAGCAAAACGTATCAGCGCGGATGAGGCGGCAGCCTTTGTGCAATCAGGTATGTGGATCGACTATGGCGCGGGGCTGGCGCAGCCTGATGTCTTTGACCAGGCGCTTAGCGCGCGAAAAGACGCGCTACGCGGTGTCAAGATACGCTCTTGCCTGACAACCCGCCCGCGGGCGGTGGTTGAATGTGACCCGAAGGGCGCGCATTTCCATTGGATCAGTACGCATTTTTCCGGCTACGACCGCAAGAAACACGATGCCGGGCTGGCCAATTACCTTCCGGTGAACCTTGGCGAAATTCCCGATTACTATCGCCGCTTCATTGACCCGGTTGATATTTTGATCGTCAAGGTCACGCCGATGGACAAAGACGGCAATTTCAACTTCGGCCCGTCAAACCTTTGGCACCGCGCGATAATCGAGCGTGCGAAGATGGTCATCGTTGAGGAATGCAGTGCCGTACCCTATGCGCACGGCCCCGAAAATTCCGTTCATGTCAGTGAGGTCGATTACATCATCGAAGGTGATGCCGTCCCCCTGACCGAATTGCCAAGCACCGCACCCAGCGATGTTGACCGTGCGGTGGCGCGCCAGATCATGAATGAAATTGCCGATGGGTCTTGTCTGCAGATCGGTATCGGCGGCATGCCCAATGCGGTGTGCAGCCTTTTGGCCGATAGCGGTGTGCGCGATCTGGGGGTCTATACCGAGATGCTGACCGAAGGCCTTGTCAATCTTTATCAGGCGGGGCTGGTGACCGGGCGGCACAAACAGCGCGACCCGGGCAAGGTCAGTTACAGTTTCGCGCTGGGGTCACAAGCGACCTATGATGCGATCAACAACAACCCCGATTTTCAGTGCTGGCCGGTCGATCAGACCAATCTGCCGCATTATGTGATGCAAAACGACAATGTGGTGGCGATCAACAATACCACCCAGATTGACCTGCAAGGGCAAGCGGCGTCAGAATCGGATGGTCACCGTCATATCAGCGGCACCGGCGGTCAGGCGCAATTCGTGCGCGGGGCCTATGCCTCGAAAGGCGGCAAGGCGTTTATCTGTCTTGCGTCGACCTACACGAAAAACGGCGAGCGGCGCAGCCGCATAGCCTTAAGCCTGACGCCCGGCAATATCGTCACAACCACGCGCAGCGACATGATGTATGTGGTCACAGAATACGGAATGGTGAACCTTAAGGGCAAATGTATCGCCGAGCGGGCGCAGGCGCTGATCGGCCTTGCCCATCCGGATTTTCGCGAGGGGCTGGAGCGTGACGCCTATACCCACCGCCTGATCCCGCGCGGGTTTTTCTGACCGGCCGCGTTTTGGCTGATCCGGTTGTGGTTCAGGCTATGGGAAGTCTGGCGCGCTTGGCCTCTGGTGCGGTGCCGCGCTTTTCGCGCGGGTGTTGGACGACGGTTAAGATATGCTTGAATGGCGCCTCGGCCATGAGCGCGGTCCATTTGCAGCCGATCAATTCGGCGTCCGGGGTGGTCATCTTGTCATGATGCGACAGTTCCCGCGCCCGGCGCGCAAGGGCCTCGGTTTCGCGGCGCAACAGCGCATAGGTTGCCGGGCGCATCCGGCGCGACAGGCTTTCAAACATCGAGCCTTCGTCAGCGGTTTTCAGAACATGACCGACGAAATTCTGGCTGATCCGACGGATGAGAGGCATCATCGGCCCGTTGCGCCGATAAGCGATCGGCAGCGGGACCAGAAAAGTCACCTTGGTATCGCGGTCCAGCCGCACAAGGCCCAACCGCTCAAGGTCGCGCAGATATAAAAAGCAACTCGCCTGGCTGATGCCATTGGTCTGGGCGATTGTCTCGGGCGTAAAGCCTTCGGTCAGAAAGAAAAGCACCATGGCCAGCGAAATGTCCCGCGCCAAGGCGGCCTCAATCTCGGGGGGCAGATATTTGGGCTCAGGCGGTGGGCGGCTGGCGGAACTGACCACTGACGCGAAATCGATGTCGGCAGCCGCGCAAATTTCAAGAAGCCGGTCAAGCTTGCAATTCTGTTCGGCAAAGAGCCGCTTCAGCGTCGGTTCAGAAAGCCCCAAACGCTGCGCCAAGACCGCATAGGTCAGCCCGCGCTGCTTAAGGCCGTGTTTCAGCGTTTCAAACAATGCGGCTTGCATGGATATTCCTCCTGAAATCGGAAATGGGTATCGGAAATTGATACTTTTGCGCAAGATGATGGCGGTTCCATCGCGAATAATAGATACCTTCGGTGTTTTGTGAATGGAAGGTTATATCATGAAAGCGATAGCTTTAATTCTGGCGGCTGGTTTCTGTC
>JBATTI010000621.1:0-4086 GCA_049670445.1 Albidovulum sp.
CTTTGTTGCTTTTTGCATTTGGATTTGCCCATACCGGCCGCATGCATTGCGTAAAAATAAAATCTGGGTCGCCCTAAGCCTTTGCTTTTTTACCTTGCGGCCAGCCGGGCGCTTGAGTAAGAAGCCCCGCAGTTGGGGCGTAGCCAAGTGGTAAGGCATCGGTTTTTGGTACCGACATTCGGAGGTTCGATCCCTCCCGCCCCAGCCAACCACCTGCCCTGATTTGCTGCCTGCGAGACCGGCCCGTATTTGAGCCCGCGTTTCCGGGGCTTTGCTGAACGCCCCCCGGATGAGTGATGGCGAAGAGGCCGCAAAACCAAGCCATTTCAGCGGCGCATGTCGGTCTGGCTTTCGGGCCATTGTCTTTTTTCGGGAAGGGGTGGTTTGGCGCGGGCTTTTGGCGTCAGAGTCTGGTAACCACGCGTCGCTGACCAGCCCAATTGGCGGGTAGCAGGTTGCACCGCAGCCATTCGCTTATCGGGCCGGTGGGCTGAAGGCCTTCTGCAATGGCCTCGACAATATCGGGCGCTAAGACGGCCAGACCAATCATCTGCTGAACGCGTTGCTTCCAGATGCCTTCGCGGGTGGCGATCTCGGAGAAGGTGGATCCGCGGGGTTATGACATCTCGGAGGAAATTGTCAGAGCTACCGGCAGCGAATAATTGTGGCCTCGCGGTACGTAGCATTATAAATAATTGGAAAGATAGACATATAGAACATTAATTATTCTGATTTTCTTGTTTCGTTGGGCATTCGGCTGCATCGTTGACTTCGCAAGAGGATACGACCGATTGACCCGAGGCGAACAGCGCTTATCCCAATCGAGGCTCACAACCTGTTGGCGCTTTAGCGTCGGTCGTAGATTCTTGCAGGACAGGGAGGAATAAAATGACATCATTTTCGAAATTCTTAAACCGCAAGGGGCGTCCGCTTCCTTCGGTTCTTGATCGGACGGCAGATGCTGCGAAAGCTGCCTCGGAGCTTGACCGCCGCGAATTTCTGGCGCTGGCAAGCGCGTTCGGTGCCACGACCGCAACGGCCTATGGCATGCTGGGCATGGCAACACCGGCCATGGCTGCAACGCCGGAAAAAGGCGGCACGATGCGGCTGGAGGTTGGCGTCCATGCGCTCAAAGACACCCGCACGATGGATTTCGCGGCCATGGCCATGGTTGCGTCGACCTGGCTGGAATATCTCGTCGAATACAACAATGACGGCACCTTCCACCCCCGCCTTCTGGAGGGTTGGGAGGTCAATGACGATGCGACGGTCTACACCCTGAGTGTGCGCAAAGGCGTGACCTGGAACAACGGCGATGCCTTCACCGCGCATGATGTTGCGCGCAATGTCGAACGCTGGTGCGATGCCGAGGTTGAAGGTAATGCCATGGCATCCCGGCTGAATTCTCTGGTCGACCCTGAAACCAAAAAGGCGGCGGCCGGTGCTATCGAGGTGGTGGACGATCACACGCTGCGGCTGACCTGTGCTGCGTCCGACATCACCATAATTCCCGGCCTTGCCGACTATCCGGCGCTGGTCGTGCCGGAAAGCTACACGCCAGAGACGATGCTGACGAGCCCGGTCGGCACCGGCCCCTACAAGCCTGTGGAATTTGAGGTTGGTGTGCGCGCCGTGGTCGAACGCAATGCCGATCACGCCTGGTGGGGCGAGGGCACCGGCGCCTGGGTCGACCGGTTTGAATTCCGCGACTATGGCACCGATACCTCTGCCGTTCTGGGGGCTGTCGAGGCCGAAGAGGTGGATGTCACCTACAACCCGCCCAGCGAACATCTGGAACTGATGGAGGCGCTAGGCTGGCAGGTCAAATCCATTGCGACAGGCTCGACCGTCGTGATCCGCGGCAATCAGAATGCCGAGGTCAATGGTGTCAAACCCTATGCCGATGTGCGTGTCCGCAAGGCGCTTCAGATGGCGGTAAGCAATGCGCTGACGCTGGAGCTTGGTTTCAACAACATGGGCAGCGTCGCGGAAAACCACCATGTCGCCCCGGCGCATCCGGAATATGCCGATATCGGCAAGCCGGTGCACGACCCGGCAGGTGCCAAGGCCCTGATGGAAGAGGCCGGTATGGCCGATTTCGAGCATGAGCTGATCTCGATCGATGGCGGGTTCCGCAAGGACACGGCCGACTCTATCGCCATCCAGCTGCGCGATGCCGGGATCAAGGTCAAACGCACGGTCATGCCCGGATCGACCTTCTGGAACGACTGGACGAAGTATCCCTTCAGCATCACCGACTGGAACCATCGCCCGCTTGGCGTCCAGCTTTATGGCATCTGCTACCGCAGCGACGCCAAGTGGAACGAGGCAGGCTATGTCAATCCGGAACTGGACAAGCTGCTGGACGAGGCCGTGGCCTTGCCCGATGCCGACCAGCGCCGCGTGGTGATGGCCAAGCTCGAACAGATAATGGTCGATGACGCGGTGATCATCCAGCCTTACTGGCGGTCGCTCTTTCGCACATCCAAACCGGGTGTGATCGGCGCGGACCCGCATATCTCGTTCCTCCCGCAGCTCTACAAATGGGGCTGGGCAAGCGTCTGACGACGCCTTGCCAATACTGGTACCGGCCTTCGTGCCGGTACCTTCTTTGATTGCGCGGGGATAACCATGGGCCAATTCATATTGCGTCGCTTCGGGGTGATGCTGCTGACGGCGATATGCCTGACGTTCATCGTCTTCTTTCTGACGAACCTGACCCCGAACCTGGAAAAACTGGCAAAATCCGAAGCCAATTCCCGGATGAGCGATGCCGAGGTCGCTGGCTGGCTGAGCGAGCATGGCTATGACCAGCCGGTGATCCAACGCTATGGCCAATGGCTGGGCGTGATGCCATCGCCGAAGCTTACCGATGCCGATGGTGTGACCTATTCACGCTGCGCCCGCCCCGAACGCCCTGCCGATATCGCCCCGGACTATTGCGGTATCCTGCAAGGTGAGTTCGGTTTTTCCAGCGTCTTCAAGATCGAAGTGGGTGAGGCGATCGGCAACCGACTTGGCAAGACCGGTTACCTGATGCTGGCCGTCATGTCCGTGATGGTGCCGCTTGCCCTGCTGATCGGCGTGTTGGCGGGCATGCGCGAGGGGTCCTGGCTGGACCGTATCCTGTCGACCTTTGCCATCATCACGACATCCACGCCGGAATATGTCTCGGCAATCATCCTGATCTCGGTCTTTGCATCGAAGAATTTCGGTGTGTCCCCGATGCTGGTTGAGTGGGGCCTGATCGAGGGGCCGACCCTGTTCAAGGCCTCTTCTGCCACCGCCCTTGAGCGCATCACTTTTGAGAATTTTGTTCTGCCGGTGACGGCGCTGACGCTTTACGGCATGGGCTATATCGCGCGCATGACCCGCGCCTCCATGGCCGAGGTCATGACCCAGCAATATATCCGCACCGCCCGCCTCAAGGGTGTGCCGTTCCGCGCGGTTGTGCTGAAACACGCCCTGCGCAATGCGATGATCACGCCCTTCACGGTGATCATGCTTCAATTCCCATGGCTGCTGACCGGCGTCGTCATCGTCGAGACGATCTTTAACTACAAGGGCTTCGGCTGGTCGCTGGTGCAGGCCGCCGGCAACAACGACATCGAACTGCTGATGGGCATTTCCATCGTTGCGGTGATCGTCGTGCTGCTGACGCAGCTGATTTCGGATATCGGCTACGTCTATCTCAACCCACGCATCCGGGTGACATGAGGGGTATGGGATCATGGAACATCTGTCTGGCCTTGACCATCTGCTGAAAATCGCCGCCCGCTTCTGGCCGGTCTGGATTGCCATGGCGGTGGTCCTGGTGCCGTCCGTCGCGACGCGCCGCCGGACCGGGCTTTACGGTCAGATCTTTGAAAGCGGCATCGGAACAGTCGGCTTTTCGATGGTTCTTTTCTGGGTGATGACCGCCATCTTCGCCGATGTGATCATGACCCATGATCCCTATTCGACCTGGGGCGGGCTGAAAAACGCGCTGCCCGGCACGGCGCTGCGCGATCCGGGCGAAGGGGTCTATCCCTATGCGCTGATGGGCGGGGACAATCTGGCGCGGGATGTGTTTTCGCGGATGGTGGC
>JBATTI010000622.1:0-3441 GCA_049670445.1 Albidovulum sp.
GCCTAGGGGTGATCAGCAACACAAAAGGCGCGTTACTGGATAAAACATAATTCAAAGTCGCACATAAATTAACACGCTATCAATCATAATCGACCAGAGGCCGATTTTGCAGTGATTTGGCGAAACAATCGCGCTGTAAGGGAAGAAAGATCGCATTCTTCGACGCAAATTTACCATAATGCGCCGGGCGGAGCCAGCGGATTTGCCGTTCGGGGCCGCTGAGTCTGGCGCAGGTTAGGCTCTGGTCGGGCGGGAAAGCAAATGTTATGATCAAATTATCAAAGATGTGAATGGCGTTCCCTGCGCCTGCAAAATCTTGCCCGCTGACGTCGTGTCTTATCTTTTTTGGTCTTCATCCCATCAGGCAACCCATGACAAATCCAGACAGACTTATCGGTGGTGTCACCGCCGAACGTATCGCCGAGATCCGCAGCCGCGAGGCCGGGGCATTTGCCGCGGCAAGGCCGAAAACCCGCGCGGCCCTGGAGGCCGGGCGTGCGGCGTTTTTGGACGACGTGCCAATGCTTTGGATGAAGGACTGGCCGCAACCTTTCCCGATGCTGGTGGCCAAGGCGAAGGGCGCGCAGCTGACCGATATCGACGGGCATGTTCTGGATGATTTTTGTCTGGGTGATACCGGGTCGATGTTTGGCCATTCACCCGAACCGGTGGCCCAGGCGATTGCCGCACAAGCGGGCAGGGGGCTGACCTATATGCTGCCAACCGAGGATGCGCTGGAGGTCGGGCGGTTGTTGCAAGCGCGCTTTGGCGCCTTTTTGTGGCAGATCGCCACCACGGCGTCAGATGCCAATCGGTTCGCGATGCGGGTGGCGCGTGCGGTGACCGGACGGCCCAAGGTGCTGTTCTTTGCGGGCTGCTACCACGGTGCGGTCGATGACGCGCTGGTGCGCGCGGTGGATGGGCGCACGGGCGAACGCCCGGGCATTGTCGGGCCGGTGGGTGATCTGGGCCTTACCTCGAAAGTGGTGGAATTCAATGATCTGGACGCGCTGGAAGCGGCCCTGGCGGCAGGCGATGTGGCCGCGGTTCTGGCCGAACCGGTGATGACCAATTGCTGCATGGTGCTGCCCGATCCGGGCTATCATCAGGCCCTGCGCGATCTGACCCGCCGTTACGGCACGCTGTTGATCATTGATGAGACGCATACGATTTCGTCAGGCCTTGGGGGCTATACCACGACCCATGGGCTTGACCCCGACATGTTCGTCTTGGGCAAGCCGGTGGCCGGTGGGCTGCCCGCCTCGGTCTGGGGGATGACCGGGGAAACGGCGGCGCGGTTCCGGGCCTTTGATGCGACGCGGCCTGCGGGGTTTTCCGGGATCGGCACGACATTATCGGCCAATCCGCTGCAATTTGCAGCGATGCGGGCCAATCTGGCCGAGGTGATGACGAAAGAAAACTATGCCCATATGGAGGCGGGGGCGGAACGCTTGGCCGCAGGTCTGGGGGGCGTCATCGCAAGCAAGGCCGCGCCCTGGCATGTTGTGCGGGTGGGCGCGCGGGTCGAATTCATCTGCCACCCGGTGCCCTTGCGCAACGGCACGGAAAGTTACGCGGCCCATAAGCCAGCACTTGAGGCCGCGATCCATGCGCGCCTTGTCAACCTTGGCTGCCTGATCGCACCCTTCCACAATATGATGCTGGTCAGCCCCGCCACCACAGTCGCGCAGATCGACCGGCTGATTGCCGCCTTTGATACCATCACCACGGAGTTATTCGCATGAGCGCCCAGACCCCTTGCCCCTCGGGCGCCACACTGGCCGAGGCCGAAGCCTTTTTGGCGGCCCATCCCGAAATCGAGGCTTTTGATATCGTGCTCAATGACAGCAACGGCATTGGCCGCGGCAAGATCATTCGCCGCCATGAATTGCTGAGCATCTACAAAAGCGGGCGGCATATGCCGATCTCGATCCTCGGGCTCGATATTTGCGGCGAGGATGTGCATGAAACCGGGTTGATCTGGGATCAGGGCGATGGCGATCTGCGCGCCTGGCCGATCCCCGGTACCTTGGTGGCGCTGCATGGCACAGCACCGGCGCGCGGCGAGGTGTTGATGTCGCTTTACACGCTTGAGGGCGCGCCGATGACCTCGGACCCGCGCCACGCGCTTCAGGCACAGGTTGATGCTTTGGCCGCCGAGGGGCTTCACCCGGCGGGGGCGTTTGAGCTGGAGTTCTTCTTGCTGGCCAATGACCGCGATGCGGATGGGGGCGTGCGACCGGCGGCGGCGGTTCTGGACGGGCGGCGGTCTGACAAGACCGAGGTCTATTCGGTTGACCATCTGCATGGGATGGAGCCGCTGTTTTCCGAGATTTATGCCGGTGCCGCCAAGGCCGGGATCAAGGCCGAAACCGTGATTTCGGAATATGCGCCGGGGCAGTATGAGCTGACGCTGGATTACCGCCGCTGCGTGATGCAGGCCGCCGATGATCTGGTGCGCCTGAAGCGAATCGTGCGGCTGACGGCGCGGCGCTTTGGCGTGACCGCCTGTTTCATGGCCAAACCGGTTGAGAAATACGCAGGCTCTGGCATGCATTTTCATGTGTCTTTGCAAGATGCCAAGGGCACGAATGTCTTTGCCGAGGCCAAAGAGGGTGTGTGGGACGACAAGATATTGCATGCGATCGGCGGTATGCGTGCGACCATGGCGGAATCGATGCTGGTATTCGCGCCCCATGCCAATAGCTGGCGGCGCTTTGCCAACCAATCCTATGCGCCGGTTTCGACCAATTGGGGGGTCAATAACCGATCCGTCGCGCTGCGTATCCCGGCGGGGCTGCGGGCCGCAAGGCGGATTGAGCATCGCCCGGCGGGTGTTGATGCCAACCCCTATCTGGTGGCGGCAACGGTCCTGGCCGCCTTGCGCCACGGGCTGGCCCATAAGATTGATCCGGGCCCCGAGACAACGGGCAATGGCTATGACGATGAAAGCGCGTCTGACATGCCGCGCGACTGGCATGCCGCGATTGTGGCTGCAACCGCGTCGGCGTTTTTGAAAGAGGCGCTGGGCGCGGATATGCACCGGACGTTTTGCGCGGTCAAAGCCGCCGAATATGCCCGCGTGGCGCGCACCATTTCCAACGTCGATTACGATCTTTATCTGCACAGCGTTTGACGGGGCCGTAAGGTGCGAAAGCGTTTGGGTTGACGCCCCTCGCGTTGGCGCGGTTTGTTGCGCCACATGGGCCCCTTTTGACGTCTGATGTTCAGGTTGGCGGCGTTTTCGGGGCGGCGCATAGGCCTGCCGCGGGCCATGTGGACCCGAGGGGTGCCACCGATGCGCGGGCAAAATCTGCCCGGCCCCTTCACCGATATGTTGGGCAAGCTCGCGCTGATCTGCGCTTTTCGCAAATCTGTCACGCGGTCTGAAGGCCAAGCCGATCTGGGGATGGGGAAGGTCCGGCCTTCCCCCTTCAGATG
>JBATTI010000623.1:0-1574 GCA_049670445.1 Albidovulum sp.
GTGGTCAGCCGGTGGAACAGGATATCAAGCACCGTGCGCGCCGCCCGGCGGCTTTGGCTATTGGCCCCGTCGCAATAAAGCGTGTCTTTGCGGATATCGAAATAGATCGCCGACAGATCGACCGTGCAAAAGGTGAAGAGGGTCTGGAACACGCCCTGAAAATCGTATTTCGCATAGCCCTTGCGCACCACATGGTCGAGCTCTGCCAGACGGTGCAGCACCCAGCGTTCCAGTTCCGGCATATCCTTCACCGCCACCTTTTCGGCATCGGTAAAGCCCGCAAGATTTCCCAGCAGGAACCGCATCGTGTTGCGCAAACGGCGGTAGCTGTCGGCGGTGCCCTTCAAGATCTCGTCACCGATACGCTGGTCATTGGTGAAATCGACCTGCGCCACCCAAAGCCGCAGGATATCGGCGCCGTATTGCTTGACGATCTTCTCGGGCACGATGGTATTGCCCAAGGATTTGGACATCTTCATGCCCTTCTCATCCAGCGTAAACCCATGGGTCAGCACGCCCCGGTAAGGTGCCCGCCCCTTGGTGCCGCAAGCTTGCAGCATCGAGGAATGGAACCAGCCGCGATGCTGATCAGTGCCTTCAAGATAAAGATCGGCAATCCCGTCAGCAGCACCATCCGCCCGGTCGCGCAGCACGAAAGCATGGGTGGAGCCACTGTCAAACCACACGTCAAGCACGTCGAAGACCTGATCATAGGCGTCGGGGTCAACGATCCCGTCCAGCATCTTTTGCTTGAAGCCGGCCACATACCAGACATCGGCGCCATCGGCCTCAAACGCCGCCTTGATGCGGGCGTTGACCTCGGGGTTGCGCAGCAAGAAATTCTCATCCGTGGGTCTGGCGCCCTTCTTGACGAAAACCGTCAGCGGCACGCCCCAGGCGCGCTGGCGCGACAGCACCCAGTCGGGGCGCGCCTCGATCATCGAATGCAGGCGGTTGCGGCCGTTTTGCGGGGTCCATGTCACCAGATTGTCGATGGAATTGAGCGCGCGTTTGCGGATCGTATCGCCATGTTCGCCCATGCCGTCGTCAAGCTTGGCATCAATCGCCGCGAACCACTGCGGCGTGTTGCGATAGATCACCGGCGCCTTGGAGCGCCATGAATGCGGATAGCTGTGCTTGATCTTGCCCTTGGCGAAAAGTTTGCCCGCCCAGGCAAGGTTCTTGATCACCGAGACATTGGCCGGGCCTTCCTTGCCATCGGGCAGGATGATCGCCTCGCCGCCGAAGATCGGCAGATCCTTGCGGTAGGAGCCGTCCGGTTCGACATTGTAGGTCATCTGCAGGCCGTGCTTCAGGCCAAGCTGGTAGTCGTCGTCGCCGTGGCTGGGCGCAGTGTGGACAAAGCCCGTGCCCGCCTCGTCAGTGACATGGTCGCCGGGGAGCATGGGGACATCATAGTCCCATTCGCCGTCAGCGCCCTCGACACCGCGGAGGGGGTGGGCGAGAATCAAGCCCGCGAACTCGGAGCCATCCACTTCGCGAAGCCGCGTCCAACTCTCGATCTTCGCAGCGCTCTTGACGCTCTCTGCCAGCGCATCAGCAAGCAGCAGCGT
>JBATTI010000624.1:0-2117 GCA_049670445.1 Albidovulum sp.
TTGAGAGGCATCGCCAAAGGGGTTTTCTCAATCGCCAAGCGGTAAAGATTGACCCGGTCAAGCCCGTCAAGAATGCGCCCGGCGCGATCATAATCGGCGCGTGTGGGGGCATCGGCGGCGTCGGGCGCGGTAAGCGGGGTGATCGGGCCAAGCGGGCCACCCTGGCCGGAATAGCCGCGCCGCACTTCGTTGATCAAGGTGTTGGCATCAAGGCCTACGGCGCTGAAGACCTTATCAAGCGGTTCCATGGAGACGGTAACAGCATCTTCAAGCTGCGAGAAAATCTCATCATGGCGCTCTTCCAAAAGCCGCATTTCCAAGACCACCTCATCCGCCTCATTGCGGGCGGCGGTTGCATCGGCGTAGGATGCGTCGCGTTCAGAGGCGGTGCGTTGCAGCGCGTCTGTGATGATCGCAAGGGTTTCGGTCACATCTTTATGGGTGCCGGCCTTGCCGGTCGTGTCGGCGGCTTGCACGCTGATGGCGGCAACTTCGCCCAAGGCGGCGTCACGTTCCTTCATCGCGGTGCGCAAAGTGGTCTGGATCAGGCCGATGCCGGTTTCCAACTCGCGGCGGCGCTCTTCGGAGGCAAGCAGGCTGGATTGCATATGCGAAACCTGCGCCAGCGCCAATGTGAACCGCTCTTGGGCGGCGGCGGCCTCGGCGGCGCGCATGTCGCGTTCCGCGGACAAGTCATCAAGGCGGTCTTCAAAGGCAAGATAGGAAAGCCGCGCCTGTTCCTTGGCGTTTCCCGAGCCGATTGAATCGATCAGCAACACCGCAGAGGCGATAATTGACCAGGCCAGAATGATCGACGAGCAACCGATCATCAACGCTTGCGTCATAGGCTTGAGCTGAATGAAGCGCGTGCCGTTTTCCGAGCGCAAAAACAAGCGCTGATCAGGCAAGCGACGTTCAAGAGCCGCATGCGCGCGGCGTAAGATCGGATTTGTCAAATTTTGGTGCCCCGTATAGCAGCTATAAAAGCACCGCCCCGTTCCCAAAAGGGCGGTAGCGTAGGGATACCAACCTGCGCCCCGTCCCGCAAACTTTTTCGGCCCGGGCGAAGCCTGCAGGGCGCGGATGGGCGGATCGGGGCCCTTGTGAGCGGGTTTTTGCCGAGAATGTCACATGATTTTCAGCATGTGCGCCAGGTTCAAGGTGGCCCGATTGGGCATGCCGCCGGGCCAGCGCAAGAATCTAGCTGCTGCCGGTTTCGCTCAAAGGCCAATAAAAATCGGGCGGCAACCCGGCCTCGGCGCGTTTTTCTTCGTTGAAAGGGGGCTTCAGATGGCTGTGGAAATACTGCCGGACAAGGCGGTGAAACGCCTCTTTCGGGTCCAGGTCGTGACGGCCGCAAAGGAAGTTGAACCATTTGGAGCCATAGGCCACATGGCTGACCTCTTCGGCGTAAATCACTTCAAGCGCTGCCACCGCCTTTTCGTCGGCGGCTTTGCGAAAAACCTCTATCATGCCGGGGGTGACATCAAGCCCGCGCGCCTCCAGCACCATCGGCACCACGGCCAGCCGCCCCATGTGATCATCCGCCGTATCTTCGGCGGCGCGCCACATGCCGGCATGGGCGGGCAGGGCGCCGTAATGGCTGCCAAGGCTTTCAAGACAATCGCACATCATGTTGAAATGCTTGGATTCGTCATCCGCCGCCTTCACCCAGTCGTCGTAATAGCCAAGCGGCATGTCCACATCCGAAAACCGCGCGATGACATCCCAATGCAGATCGACCGCATTAAGCTCGATATGGGCGACGGCATGCAGCAAGGCGATGCGGCCATGCGGCGTGCCGGGACGGCGGCGCGGCACGTCCTTGGGTTGCAGCAATTCCGGGCTGTCAGGGCGCGCGGGCCGGATCGGCGGCGCGGCCTTGCCCAGCGGCAATGGCGTGCCAGCCGCGCGGGCCTTCAGCCAATCGGCGGCATGGGCGCGCGACAACGCAGTTTTGGCGCGCCCGTCGGCGGTGTTCAGCACGGCAACGGCGCGCTCTCTCAGGCTTAAGGTCATTGCAGGGCTTGCGCGGCGGCAAGCACCTCGGCGGCGTGGCCCGCCACCTTAACCTTGGGCCAGACGCGGGCAATCTGGCCTCTCCCATCAATCAGATA
>JBATTI010000625.1:0-2994 GCA_049670445.1 Albidovulum sp.
GCGAGATACCGTCTGAAAGCGGATCCACCAACACGGCCTCTCCGGTCTTGCCGGGAAGCGCCAGCTGCACAAGACAGAGCTTTGAGTAATACGTACGTTCGCGCAGGAACTCGGTGTCGATGGTGACATATTCCTGGGTCTTCGCAGCCTCGCAAAAAATTGCGAGGTCTTTCGTCGTGGTAATTGTCTTCATCGTCATCCTGCTCTTGCGGGGTCATCCCGCAGGTCGGGTTCTCATAGGTGAGCTTGGCACAATTGGGAAGGGCTATGGCGGATTCTATCCTCGGTGTTGCAGCATTGGTCTAAATCCACCGCCACCCCCGGCATTTGTGCCGCAGGGGGTCACAAAAAGACGGTTTGGCGCTGCCCTTCTGCGTAGCGGCGCAAAACCAGCGGATAAAGCCGGTGTTCTTGCGCCAGCACCCGCGTGGCCAGGCTGGCCTCATCATCGCCGGGCAAAACCGGTACCCGCGCCTGACCAAGTATCGGGCCACTATCGAGAACCGATGTGACCTCATGCACCGTGCAGCCCGCCTCCTCATCGCCGGCGGCAAGGGCGCGGGCATGGGTATGAAGGCCGGGGTATTTGGGCAAAAGAGAGGGGTGAATGTTCAGCATCCGCCCTTCGAAGCGGTCGACAAATCCGGCGGTCAGCACCCGCATGAAACCGGCCAGGCACAAGATGTCCGGTCTTGCCTCAAGGATCGGTTCAAGCAAGGCCGCCTCAAACCCAGCGCGCGCGCGCCCATAGGCACGATGATCAACCGCAGCTGTCGCTATCCCCATGGAAGAAGCGCGTTTCAGCCCCCCGGCTTCAGGGTCATTCGACACCACCAGCACCGGGCGCGCCGGGTGGTCGCCCGCCATGCTATTGGCAAGGGCCACCATATTCGAACCACCCCCGGAAATCAGGATGGCAACGCGTATCACAGCAAGTGGCCCCGGTAGCGAACCCCCTGCCCTTCGCGGACATGGCCTATCTTGTAAACCGTTTCGCCCTCGGCCTCCAACAGCGCCTTAAGCGATGCCGCGCGATCAGCCGCCACAACGGCAATCATGCCAATTCCGGCATTGAAGGTCTTAAGAAGCTCAGGCTCCGACATCCCCCCAACCTTGGCAAGCCAGCCAAAGACCGGTGGCAAATCCCAAGCCCCAAGATCAATCTCGGCGCCCAGATCTTCGGGCAAGACGCGCGGCAGGTTTTCGGTCAGCCCGCCGCCGGTGATATGGGCCAAGCCATGCACGCCGCCTGCACGAATGGCCGCCAGGGCTTGTTTGACATAAAGCCGCGTCGGTGCCAGCAATTCGGTGCCAAGGCTGGCCTCGCCAAACGGCGCATTGGACTGCCAATCAAGGCCGGACAGTTCCACAACCTTGCGCACCAGGGAATAACCGTTGGAATGCACGCCGTTGGACGCAAGGCCTAAAAGCACATCTCCTTCGATCACCCCTTCAGGCAAGCTGCAACCGCGTTCCATGGCCCCGACGGCAAAGCCCGCCAGATCAAAATCATCGCCATGATACATGCCCGGCATTTCTGCGGTTTCACCGCCCACCAAAGCACAACCGGATTGCGCGCAGCCCTCTGCAATGCCTTCTATGATGGTTGTGGCCTGATCCAGATCCAGCTTGCCGGTGGCGAAATAATCCAGAAACAACAACGGCTCGGCACCTTGGCAGACCAGATCATTGACGCACATCGCCACAAGGTCGATGCCGATCGTGCCGACATTGCCGGTGTCGATGGCGATGCGCAGCTTGGTGCCGACGCCGTCGGTGGCCGCCACAAGGATCGGATCGCTGAAGCCAGCGGCTTTGAGATCAAACAAAGCGCCAAAGCCGCCAAGACCAGCCATGCTGCCCGGTCGCGCGGTCCGCTTGGCCGCCGGTTTGATCCGCTCGACAAGCGCATTGCCTGCATCGATATCGACGCCTGCATCTGCATAAGTCAGCCCGTTCTTGCGCTTGTCCATCACTGCCCCCATGCGGTTTCGCGCATCGGATAGACCAATGCGGCGGCGCTGTCT
This sequence comes from Albidovulum sp., assembly GCA_049670445.1. GTDB lineage: Bacteria > Pseudomonadota > Alphaproteobacteria > Rhodobacterales > Rhodobacteraceae > TMP-24. Next base: position 2,028 of record JBATTI010000625.1, read on the forward strand.
ACGCCTCAGCCTTACAGGCCGACGGCTTCAAAGCCATCTCCGGCAATTTTGACCCTGCAAGGGTTAAGCGCCCCCATATGTGCCCCGACGATCACGCATTGATCAGCCGCCGCGCGCCCAAGGATCATGCGGCGCGTTGCAGCGGCTTGGTGCGGATCATTGTCATATATCACCGTCCAGTCAGGGTGCGGCAACTGATAGGCCGGGCAATGGATCACATCGCCAAGGACAAGAACCCGCCGATCATCGCCGTCTATTTCAAGGCCGATATGGCCCGGCGTATGGCCGGGCAATGCCATGATTTTCAGACCGCTGGCAAGCTCATCACCATCACCGACAAGATCGACCCGGCCCTCATAGGGGCCAACCGCCGCGCAAGCAGCGCTTGCCTTGGGGTCATCAAGACATTGCCATTCTTGCCGAGACAGCACCAATCGGGCTTGGGGAAAGGCCGCCTCGCCGTTTTCGCCAAGCAGCCCGCCATAATGGTCAGAATGCAGATGGGTAATCAGTATCTGATCGACCTGATCAGGCCCAATGCCCAAGGCGGCAAGGCTTTGATGAAACCGGCTGGCATTCGGGCCAAAATTGCCCGCCGAACCGGTATCAACCAAAACCACCCTCCCCGGTCGCCGGATCACGAATGCGCCGATCTCAAGCCGGAATTCTTCGTCTTGGGGCACGCCGGCCTCAGCGGAATTAAAGGCAGGAAAAACTGTGTTCGGCATTTCGCTATGGCCATCGGCAACATAGCAGACACGCCAGCCGCCGCATTCCAGATCCTCAAACATCCCGTCTCCTCGCGAAACCAAACCCGGGTACGAACATATATGACAAGATCACATGCTTGACCAAGATGCGCCAGCCCCCTAAAGCTGCCACAGGTCGGGCCTGTAGCTCAACTGGTTAGAGCAGGGCGCTCATAACGCCTTGGTTGGGGGTTCGAGTCCCTCCGGGCCTACCAAAA
>JBATTI010000626.1:0-8014 GCA_049670445.1 Albidovulum sp.
TTGCCTTGCCCCCGGCCTCGATTTTGCTTTCTTATGTGGCAAAGGTGTTTTTCATCTGGCTTTTGGTGAATTTTACCGCCGCCTTGCACGGTTTCAAAAACCTCTTTGGGGTGTTGGGCGGGATGATTGCGATCTTTGCATTGGTGGTGGTTGTCTTGGGCGTTATCTTGGCAATCTTGGGCGTTAGCCCGCCGGAAGGATCGATTTGATCATGTATGATGTGGATAAAATTCGCGCCGATTTCCCAATTCTGTCGCGTGAGGTGAACGGCAAGCCTCTGGTCTATCTCGACAATGGTGCAAGTGCGCAAAAGCCGCGCGTGGTGATTGATGCGATGACCCGGGCTTATGAGGCAGAATATGCCAATGTGCATCGCGGCCTGCACTTCTTATCCAATCTTGCGACTGACAAATACGAATCCGTGCGCGGTATCGTGGCGCGGTTTCTGGGGGCGCCAGACCCCGATGAGATCGTATTTTCCACCGGCACGACCGAGGCAATCAACCTGATCTCTTACGGCTGGGCGGCCCCGCGGATGGCGGCGGGCGATGAAATTGTGCTGTCGGTGTTGGAGCATCACGCCAATATCGTGCCGTGGCATTTCTTGCGCGAACGGCAAGGCGTGGTGCTTAAATGGGTGGAACCCGAACTGGATGGGTCACTTGACCCGCAAAAGGTAATTGATGCGATCGGCCCCAAGACCCGGCTGGTTGCGGTGACGCAGATGTCGAATGTCACCGGCACCCGTGTCGATGTGGCCGCGATCTGCAAAGCTGCGCGCGCCAAGGGCGTACCGGTGCTTGTGGACGGCTCGCAAGGGGCGGTGCATGGCCCGGTTTCAGTCAAGGATATGGGCTGCGATTTTTATGCGATCACCGGGCATAAGCTTTACGGCCCTTCGGGATCGGGCGCGATCTGGATCGCCAAGGAGCGGATGGCGGAGATGCGCCCCTTCCTGGGCGGCGGTGACATGATCCGAGAGGTCAGCCGCGAGGCCGTCAGCTATGCCGATCCGCCGATGAAGTTCGAGGCGGGCACGCCCGGCATTGTGCAGCAAATCGGCATGGGTGTGGCGCTTGAATATCTGATGGCCCTGGGGATGGAGGCTGTCGCAAGCCATGAGGCGGCGCTGAGGGATTATGCCGAGGCGCGCTTCAAGGGGCTGAACTGGATCAATATTCAAGGCACCGCCAAAAACAAGGGGGCGATCTTTTCCTTCACGCTGGAGGGGGCGGCGCATGCGCATGACATCTCTACCGTGCTGGATAAAAAGGGCGTGGCCGTGCGCGCGGGCACGCATTGCGCGATGCCCTTGATGCAGCATCTTGGCGTCAATGCCACCTGCCGCGCCTCTTTCGGGCTTTATAACACCAAGGCCGAGGTTGATACGCTGATCGAGGCGTTGGAGCTTTGCCACGATCTGTTCGGATAGCCGCGCGTCACGGTCCGGATGGGGGCAGGCGGGGTTTCAGCCCCGCCTTTTTACGGTTCAGCCCCGTCTTTTTACGGTTCAGCCCCGTCTTTTCGTTGTTCAGAAAGAATATTTCAGCGCGAATATTCCGGCGGTATCCTGAAAGCCCGCGCGGTTGCCGTAGTTTTGCGCATGAACCAGCTCTACCGCCAGCTCAAGGCCGGGGGCCAGTGGGCGCTGATAGCTGACCGAGATGTCCATCTGCCGGTCGGTTGGCGACAAATCAAGGTCGATCGGGGTAAATACGCTGCGGCCAGAGCGCCCGGCAACCGGCAAGATCATCTGGGCGCTGCCCGAGGTGACCGCCATTGGCATGGATACCCCCAAGGCCAGCTTGTCGCCATTGGTGAACACGCTGCGATTGCCAAGGCCAAGTTTGAGGCTGTTGAAACCCGCGGTGGATACGTCCGACAAGATTGCCTGACTGCCAAGATCGGCCAGACCAAATTCTCCGCCAAGGGTGAAAAAGCCTGATTTGCCAACCTCTTGCGACAGGCCAAGCTGAAGCGAAACCATATTGGCCCCGGCGTCGCCGTTGGTGCCGCCAAAGCCCATGACCGATCCGTCATCATGTGCAAGCTTCACCCCAACCTCGACCCGCGTCGGGCCATCGGTGATTGCTCTGGTCAGGTTCACACCGTAGCTGCCGCCCTCCGAGCCCGGCATCAAGACATCAGCGCGCATGACATTGGAAGGGTCGCGCACCGCATAGCTTTGGCCGCTGAAGCCTGCGAAAGGATCACGGATACTGGCCTGAAGGCTTGTCCGTTCCAGCCCCAGATCGGCGGAAAGCGACCGGATCATCAGCTGAGAGGCAAGTGGCTGCGGTGCGGCACTTGCGGTCAGATCGACCGCTGGTTTGCTGAAACCGCCGTTCAAGGCATCGGAAAAGGCGATATCGACCCCGGCAAGGCTATGGGCCATGGCATTGCCGAAGGCCGAACCGGATTGAATGACCGGCTGGTCGATAACCTGTACCGCGCCGCCCGGCAGGCTCATCTGTGAAGCGCCGATTGGCAAGAGGGCGGCACCTACATCCAGAAAGCCGACACCGTAGTTGAAGGAATACCCCTTGTTGAACCCGGTTGCGAGTTCAACCGTGCCATCGGGCGTGAAGAATTTGTTATCCGCCGATGCCAGCAATCTTACGCGCAGCTGGTGCGGGGTCAGCGCGGGAAATGCCTCGGCCAGAAGCGCCAAAGCGCCCGAAACCTGCGGGGCCGCGAAAGACGATCCGACCCCGAAATTGTCGATCGTCGTGTTATTGGTTGCTTTCGGTCCCGACCAGGCACCATCGGCCAAAATGCACCAGCGCGCAGCCTCCAGACAGCTGGAGGATTGCATGGTCACCGAACTGACGTTGCCCGCGCCGTTCATGACCGGCGTGGCATTGGCCACAGCGATCCAGCCCGCCTCCAGCGAAGGGTCGATATAGGGCAGGCCATCCATCAGTGTGGAATGGGATTTCGTCGTGTCATTGGACACCGCAAAGACAACAACCCCTTGGTTGGCATAGTTGCGAAGCGCGTTGAGGTAGGTTTGCCCCGATGCATTGCCAAAGACGGTATTGAATGACGTTACGCCAATCTCCAACCCGTCAAAGCCCCAGGAATTGTTTTGTGCAACAGCCCCTGCAATACGGGCCGCATCCGTGGCGGCCGTTGTCGAGGCATCATTGGCAAAGTTGCCGAAAAGCAGGTTCGCATCCGGGGCCACCCCGACGAAAGAAGCATTGTCACCCGCAATGATCGCGGCCACCAGCGTGCCATGATCGGAGGATGCGTTCGTGGGGGTCGGATTGTCGATGTCGGTGATGGTCGTGCCCGCAAAGACGTTGTGACTGGTGTTCAAACCGGTATCGACGACACTGATCGTCTGGCCCGCCCCCCTCAGCCCCAAGGCATGTGCATAGACAACGCCGGAATTCGCCAAGGGATCGCTGCGATATACGGTGCTGCTGCCGCTGATTGTCCATCCTTGTTTCTGCCGGCTGTAGGGCAGGGTTGCGAGCAGCGCATTTGCCGCCATCACGACGGCGGGGCTGAAGGATGTCAGCCCGCTGAACGACGTGGTCAACACCGACGGGGCCTCGGGCGTGGGCGAGGCACTGGACGGCGCGTAGTTATAGCCCGGAATCAGGCCGCCGATCACATTTGCAAAATTGTTGCCATTCCCGCCACCGCCACCGCCGCAGGCCGACAAAGCCGCGATACAGCTTGTGGCCAGGATAAACCGCCTAAGGCGCGCGCCGCGAGAAGGGGCCATCATGGTGGTGGATCTGGTTGCGTCGCTGCCAATACTCATGTTGTCTCCAAACTCGGATAATACTTTCTGGGGTTAGTTTTAGTTGAGTTTCATGATCTGCATAGAGGTACAACGTATTGCGCCGATTTTGTATTTGCACGCGTGATGCCTATAGCCAAATTACCACATGTAGTTCTTGTCGGTTCTGGCTGATTGAGGCGTTGAAACCCGTTCACCAAGCGGTTATAGACTCCCGCATCGTGCACCCGTAGCTCAGCTGGATAGAGCGCTGCCCTCCGAAGGCAGAGGTCAGAGGTTCGAATCCTCTCGGGTGCGCCAATTCACCTTCCCCCCGCCCCTTGGCCTTTTGATTCGCCGTGGCGTCTGGCGGCTGGCGTCTGGCGGCTGTGGTGTTTTGCGCGTTGTAACGGGGTTTTACGGGGGGGCGCCGGCAGGGCGCGCCGGCAAGCGGGCATTGCTACAAATAGTTCAGAAACTTGTCATGTATTTGTGATCGTGACATGATCTTCCTACCATCAGGCCAATCATTGGCCAAGAATAGCAAAATCAACTACTTGGGGGGTCACATGTCAATCAATCGTCGTCACCTTTTGAAATTCTCCGCTGCGGGACTCGCGGCACCCATGGTCTTGAAGGCCTCGGACGCGCTGGCGTCTTCGGGGTCGGTCAAGGTTTTCGCATGGGGCGACTATGTCCAGCCCAACATCCTTGAAGCCTTCGAAAATGAGACCGGCATCAAGATGGAACTGACCACATTTGGTTCCAACGATGAGGCCGAAAGCACTGTGCGTGCGAATGGCGGCAAAGGCTTTGATGTGGTGTTTCCGTCGATCACCAATTCCACCAACTATGTTGATGACAGCGGCGAGAGCTTCTTTGCGCCCGTCCCGGCAGAGGTGAATGTCGGCAATGTCATCGGCTCTTTCGTGCGCGACAGCGCGTCTTTGGGCGGCATGTTCAAGGGCGAGCAGATCTTGCTGCCGTTTGACTGGGGCACTGAGGGTATGACCTATAACAAGGCGCAGATGCCCATTGAAGGTCAGGTGTCATACGGCGATCTGTGGAGCGATGCGGCCAAGGGCAAAGCGGCGTTCCGGCAAAAATCGGTGATCATGGGAACCGGCCTTTACCTTGATGCGACCGGCGAGGTGCCTTCCAACCGCATGCTTGACGTCTATAAATCCGAAGAGGATGCCCGCCGGGTCTGGGGCGACATCACCAAGTGGATGTTGGAGCGTAAGGACAATTTCGGCGCCTTTTGGAACAATGCGACCGAGGCAACCGCCGCCTTCAACGAGGCCGGTTCGATCATCGGCCAGACCTGGGACACGACGGGGCTGTTGCTCAACCGGGAAAACCCGGATTTCTTGTACCGCGCGCCCAAAGAGGGGATCATCACCTGGCTTGACAGCTTCGGCATTCTGAAACTTGCCGAGAACCCAGAGCAGGCCGTGGCCTTCATGAACTTCATGCTTAAGCCCGAAACCGGCGGCATGTTCGCCGATAACACCGGCTATAATTCTGCGGTCGTCGGTTCGGCAGATTTTGCCTCCGATGAATTCAAGGCGCAGTTCAACGAAGTCTATACCGACGATGTGCTTGGCAATATGTGGTGGTGGCAGGCGGATACGCCGTTCTTCGCACCCGTCCGCAATGAGTTCGTCGAAATCATCACCAACGCTTGATCCCGGTAGGGGATTGACAGGGCGGCCCCGGTTTGTCCGGGGCTGCCGCATTTGAGATATGGTGACAAAATGCGCGGACAGTCGGTAACGCTCGATCAGGTCGAGGTGACCTACCCTAATGGTTTCAGGGCGGTTCACAGCACTGATCTGGTGGTCAAGGCGGGGGAGTTCTTTTCCATCCTTGGCCCCTCGGGCTGCGGTAAGACCACCATCCTTCGGGCGGTGTCAGGTTTTGTGGAACCCTCTGCTGGCCGCATCCTGATCGGGGAAGATGATCAGCGCGGCAAAGGGCCGAACCTGCGCCCAACCGCGCTTATCTTTCAAAACCTTGCGTTGTTTCCGCTGATGCCGGTGTGGGAAAATGTGGCTTTCGGGCTGGAAGCGCGCGGCGTTTCCAAACGCGAGCGGCGCATCAAGGCCGAAGAGTTGCTGGATCTGGTCGCCCTTTCCGATCAGGCCGAAAAGAAACCCGGAGAGCTTTCGGGCGGCCAGCGCCAGCGCATTGCCATTGCGCGCGCGCTTGCGGTCGATCCTTCGGTGCTTTTGCTTGATGAACCGCTGTCGGCGCTGGACCTCAAGCTGCGCCAGCACATGCGCGCCGAGTTGCGCAATATTCAGCGCAAGACCGGGGTCACATTCATCTATATCACCCATGATCAGGGCGAAGCCCTGACCATGTCCGACCGTATTGCGGTGATGAATGAAGGCCGGATAGAGCAGGTCGGAACCGCCGATCAGGTCTATTCCAACCCGGTATCGGCCTTTGCCGCGTCCTTTGTCGGTGAGGCCAATCAATTTCCGGGGCGGATCATTCGCCATGAAGGCGAGATGGCGCAAATCGAAACCCCACACGGCCGGTTCTTGGGACGCAATCCCATTGGCCTTGCGGTTGGTTCCGAAGCCATAATGTTTGTTCGCCCCGAAAACACCGGAACCGAACCTGCAGGCAATATGCTGACGGCCCGGCTCCAGCGCCGCGATCTGGAAGGGCCATTTGTCAATCTGTTCCTGACCACCGAAAGCGGGGCAGAGGTGGCGATGCATGTGCCAAATACCGGCGATGGGGCTTGGCGCGGTGACACCGATATGTCGGTGGGGTTTTCCTGCGAGAAAGCGATCATCTTGCCGCAAGGCCCGGTCGCGCGCACCGGACGGGACATAGCCGCACAATGAACGCGCTGTTTCGAAGCTATGGCAAATTTCTGGTGACGGTCTTTTTCGGCGCGGTGCTGGCCTGGGGGCTGGTGCTGATTATCTTGCCGCAGCTGGCGATGCTGGAAAGTGCGCTGACCAAGCCAAAGCGCCAACTTGACAGCTCTATCGTCGGGTCGTTGGAGCGTGATGCCGCCACTTGCGTCAACATCTTGCAGCAATATGCCGTCCCGGTTGAACCGGAGCCCGAAAGTGGCGGGCTGGCAATCCCGTCGGCCTCCGGCATGGCCACGCCGTCGATGTCGGGGATGGCGTCACCCACATTGAACGCGGGCGCGCTGCGCCCCTATATTTTGCAATGCGACCGCGCCACGACCCATAAGCAAATGGTGCGTGACGAGGGCCGGGTGTGGCTGGACGAATTGCATGGTCTGCCGCTGCTGAGTGTCGAAGCGGATGCGCCGATCGAAGATCAGATCAGCGCGGCGCAGGAAATCGAAGGCACGGCTGCAACCCTTTACAAGGCGCTACTGGCGGAAGAGGCTGACGCCCCAAAGCTTGGGTTCAGCAACTTCGCGGCCATCAGCAAACCGGTCTTGATCCCGCGCACGGCGGCCGCGCAGGCGCAAAGCGACAGCAGTCTTTCAAGCAAGATGATGACCCTTGTGGGCCTGCGCTATAGTGAAGGCGGTGACAGCTATCAGCGCATCGGGCTTGAGATACTGACGCGCACCTTGTTCTTCGCGATCTGTGCGACGCTTCTGGCCTTGGTCGTCTGTTACCCGATTGCCTATAAGGTCGCGCTGGCAACCCCGCCCGACCGCGCGGTTTGGCTGATGCTGGGGCTGATCATCCCCTATGCCATTGTCGAATTGATGCGGATTTATGCCTGGACCGCGATCATCGACAATCGCGGCTTGATAAATGAGCTGTTGATGTGGGCAGGCGCAATTTCCGAGCCTATTCAGTTCAAGCGTTCGGCGCTGACGGTCTTTGTGGTGATCGTCTATACCTATGTCTTGTTCATGGTCTTCCCGATCTACAATGTGATGAGCACGCTTGACCGCAATCAGATCGAAGCCGCCCGCGATCTTGGGGCCTCGACGCCGCGGTTGCATTGGCGCGTGATCATCCCGCATTCCAAACCCGGTATCGCTGTGGGCTGCATTGCCACGTTCATGCTGGCGGCCGGGGCGTTTTCGGTGCCGCGGATCATCAGCCGGGGCCTGCAATCGGAATGGTTCAGCCAGACCATCTACAACAAGTTCTTCGAATCCGAGAATTCCAACATCGGGGCGGCCTACAGCTTTGCCTATACGTTGGTTTGTTTCCTCATCGTGGCCTTGTTCATGTGGATCATGCGGACCCGGCTGAAGGATTTTGCCCGTGTGCAGTAGTTTTGCCGTGTGCAGTCGTTTGCCCGTGTGCAGTCGTTTTCCCC
>JBATTI010000627.1:0-18429 GCA_049670445.1 Albidovulum sp.
CCCAAAAGGCAATGGCATTCCCCGCCAAAAACATCCACCGAAACCCCGGCCAATGCGATAACGGCACCGAAGTGCTTTTCGATATTCTTCATCCGAATGATAGGGGCGTTTTCGTTGGTCATATCAACGCTCTCCGGTAATGATGCGGCGGATATAGGTGTTGAGGATCACGGCAAAGAGAAGGATCAGCCCAAGGAACACCCGGAACAACGAACTTTCGACGCCAGCAAAGAACAAGCCTTGCTGAACAACCCCGAAGATCAGCGCGCCAAGCGCCGCACCCAGAACCGAGCCGTAACCACCTGTCAACAAGGCACCACCGATCACCACTGCAATGATGGCCTCAAACTCTTTCAACTGACCACGGTCGGCACCGGCGGATCCAAACTCCATCACCTGACAGGTCGCAAAGACCACTGCGCAAAAAGCGGTCAGCATGAACATGAGGATCTTTACCTTATTCACCGGAACACCGGAATTTCGTGCCGCTTCGGCATCACCGCCCGACGCAAAGATCCAGTTGCCGAACTTGGTTCTGGTCAAAAGGACATGCCCGAGGATGACCATCGCAATGGCCCAGATGATGAGCATCGGGATACCGTCTACGACCGGCTGTCCGGCGCGGCTACCCCGGTCAAACGTAGCGATCAATCCCATCTCGCCCAGCCAAAGAAAGAACCCGGTCAAGATCTTGCCGCCAAAGAGAGCTGCAATCGGGTCCCCTTGCGAAACCTCCAAAATACCGCCGATGATTGTCTTGCGTTCGATCACCTGCGGCAAAAAGATCGTGAAGCCGCGCAGGATGAACAAGGATGCAAGCGTCACAATAAAACTTGGCAGGCCGGTGCGAACCACAATGAACCCGTTGACCGCGCCGATGGCTATACACATGGCAAATGTCACCAAAATCGCGATCCACGCGGGCCAGCCAAGCGTGACCGAGAAGATTGCGATCATCATGCCGGCAAAGCCGATCATCGAACCGACCGACAAGTCGAATTCGCCCGCGATCATCAAAAGGCATGCGCCGACGGCGATGATCATGAATTGTGCGGATACGATCGACCAGTTTATCACGCCCTGACTGCTGAACATACCACTGTCAAAGGCGAACAGACCGAAGAAGGTGAAAACCGCGATCGTACCGACGATACCGCCCAATTCCGGGCGGATAAGTGCCTTTCGAAACGCAGAGGTTTGTTTAATGCGTTCGTCGATTTCAGGTGCGGAACTAGTCGCCTCGCGCATGCGCGGCCCCCTTTGCGCTATCATGGATCTAATCAAGATCGTTTTGAAACGGGCGCCCGAGAAACCGGGCGCCCATCTTGAAAGCCTTAGCGATATTCGCCCGCGAACTCTTCGATTTTACCCAGACCGTCGGCGGTAATGAAACCGGGGCCAGAGTTGATGTTGTTGCCAGGCAATACGCCGTAGCGGTGGTAGTTGGTCAACACAACTACCGGCAGATATGCCTGCAAGAACGGCTGTTGGTCGATGCCCCACTTGATTGTGCCATCCTTGATCGCCTGAACGATGTCGCCGCCCAGATCGAAGGTGCCAAAGTAGATATCGCCCGCCATCCCGTTTTCTTGCAGCGCCTGAATAGTCGGATCGGCCGAAACCGGGCCAAGCGTCAGCACGGCGTCCGTGTCAGGATTCGCCGAGAGATAGGCCAACACGCGGTTCTTGACCTCGGCAGGGTCTTGACCCGCGTCAATCATCTGGCTGCCCAACTCAATACCCAGACCGTCAGCAAACCCTTGGCAGCGCTCTTGCGAAGAAGGTTGAACGATGTAGTGGTTCACGCACAAAAAGGAACCGACGCCATCGCCTTTGGCCCGCAGACCGGCGGCATAGCCAGCGTCATACTCGGGCTGGCCAACATACATCAACGCACCAAGTTCGCGCGCCTGTTCGGGCGTGCCGGTGTTCATGATGATCACATCAATACCCGAATCAATCGCGGCCTTGATTGGCCCTGAAAGAATATCCGGGTCAGCCAGCGTGGTGATGATCCCGTCCGGGTTGGAGGCTGCGGCCTGATCTATGATCCGCGCCATATCAGCCAGATCGCCGCTGGGTGGATTTCTATACTCCACTTCCACGTCCATCTGCTTACCCGCCAAGGCAATGCCGTTCTTGATCGTGTTCCACCAGCTATCGCTGTCCGGCGCATGGCTGACAAGGACATATCTCTCGCCCTCAGCCGCTGCACTGGTCGCGGCCACAAGCGGGGTGGCGGCAACCGCCGTTGCCAGCACGATTCTCTTCAAAAGTGATGTCATGATTTCCTCCCAGTTTTCGCTATATCAGTTGCGAAAGTGCGGTTCCTCGCCGCCTCTCCCGGTGCAGGTTAAACACGTTTGAATCATTTTTGCAAACGATTGCAAAAATGATTGATCGTTTTCATAATGCGTTTACGCGCCGAACCCGCTAAGCATGGGTTCTACAGGGCTCAAGGGTTTCGATTTCATGGCGGTAACATTGAAAGAGGTTGCAAAGCTTGCCGGGGTTTCCCGGTCCGCTGTATCGCGCACTTTCACGGATGGAGCTTCGGTTTCAGACAAGATGCGGCGCAAGGTGGAAAAAGTTGCGCGCGAACTGGGCTATTCCCCCAATGCACTTGCCTCATCCTTGACCACCGGGCGCACCAAGTTGATCGGCCTTGTCTCCAACAACTTCCACAACCCGGTGTTCTTGGAGGTGTTCGATCTGTTTACACGCGCCCTTCAGGATCGCGGGCTAAGGCCCCTGCTTGTCAATCTTACGGATGAAGCGGACCCCGAAAACTCATTGCGCATGTTGCGCCAGTATTCGGTGGATGGCGTCGTGGTGGCGTCATCGACCCTGCCGCCAGCCTTTGCCAAGGCGTTTCGCGATTCGGGCGTGCCGGTCGTGCATTCCTTTGGGCGCTACTCTGCGGCGCCGCAGGTTCATGTGGTCGGGATCGACAATATTGAATGTGGTCGCATGGCGGCCCGGGCATTGATCGCGCGTGGCTATGATCGCGTGGCTTTTCTTGGCGGCCCGGAAAGTGCAACCTCGACCCAAGATCGCCACGCAGGCTTTGCCTCGGAAATTGCAGCGCACCCGTCGATCAAACTGTCGCATTCCTTCGCCAATGCCTATTCGTTCGATGCCGGGCGGCGCGAGATGCTGCGCCTTTTGGCCGACACCCCGGCGCAGGCCTATTTCTGCGGTGACGATGTTTTGTCGATCGGCGCGCTTTCGGCCATTGCCGACAGCGGCATGTCGGTGCCTGAAGACATAGGCATCATCGGGCTGAATGACATGGAAATGGCCGGGTGGGAAAGCATCAACCTGACCACCATACATCAACCGATCCAACAGATCGTGCTGTCTTCGATCGAGCTGATCGTCTCTATGCTGGAAGATCCTGGCCGCTATCCGGAGGCCCGCATTTTCCCATGCTTCGTCGTCGAACGCGGAACGTTGCGCCCCGTGGTGAAGGATAACCCGCGTCAGTAATCGACGCGGGCTGACACCAATCTAGCGGAACATCGGCGGGCGGGCATCGACCCATAGACCGTTCTTCTTTCCACTTTGCGCCACTGCAAACACCGCCGCCATTGACCGCAAACCATCTTCGGCCCGTGGATAAAGATTTGCCGCAGGGTCCATTGGGCGCCCGTCTTTGGCGGCCCGAATAGCCTCGGCCAGGTCGCTGTAGATATTGGCGAAAGCCAAGGGCATTCCTTCGGCATGGCCAATGGTGACACGGCTGGTACGATCGGCCTCGGGGCTGAGCCCCGCCTCGCCACGCTCTATCACCTGCAACCTTTGGCCCAACGGCATCCAGTAAAGCTGATTGGGTTGCTCCTGCGCCCAGCGCAAGCCACCCTTTTCGCCGTAAACCTCAAGCGTCAGACCATGCTGACGCCCGATCGCGATTGAACTTGTCCAAAGCCGCCCGACGGTTCCGCCATCCATGCGAAAACTGACCATGGCGTCATCTTCCAACTGTCGGCTTTCGATACAACTGACGGTATCCGCAGAAAGCCTCGACACCTGTTGGTTCACGACGAAAGACGCCATATGCAGCGCGTGAATACCGCAATCCGCGAATTGGGCAGAGACCCCCGCCTGCGCCGGATCATAGCGCCAGCGCACGCGCGGATTATCCATATCCGCCGCGTCAGCATGGTGCCCATGGGCAAATTCGGCCTTCACCAGACGGATCTTGCCCAGATCACCGCGCGCCACCATTGCCCGCATATGCCGCACCAGCGAATAGCCGGAATAGCCGTAGTTGACCGCACAGATGCGCCCAACCGTCTTGGCGATCCGGACGATTTCCTCGCCTTCCTCAACGCTCATGGTCATGGGTTTTTCGCACAAGACGTGAAACCCATCTTCAAGAAAGGCCTTGGTGATTTCGAAATGCGTCGCATTCGGCGTGGCAACCGTGACAAGATCAACCCGGTCCGCGCGGCCACGTTCGCCTGCCAGCATTTCTTGCCAATCGCCATAGGCGCGGTCTGCGGCAAGGCCAAGCCGCTGCCCATATTCGCGCCCCGCCTCTGGCCGGTGATCCAGCGCGCCGGCCACAAATTCGAAGGCCCCGTCAAGCCCCGACCCCAAGCGGTGCGCCGGTCCGATCTGGCTGCCCTCACCGCCACCGATCATACCCCATTTCAGTTTTTTCATGGCCATCAATCCCTAGTTAAAGCCAATAGATTCAAGATATTCACGGTTTTTTTGCGCATCACCCACAGGGTCGGGATTAAGCGTTGGGTCGCAATCTTGTTCCACCGTGCACCACCCATTGAACCCAGCGTCCAACAACACCTGCCGCACGGCATCAAAATCAACATCCCCATCGCCAAGCGTGCAAAAAATCCCCTGACCACAGGCATCGTAGAACCCGGTGCGATTGGCGATGACATCGACCTTCACCTTGGGCGAGATATCTTTGAAATGCATGTAGGAAATTCGGTCGATGTGGCGCCGCATGAAGGCAACCGGGTCGAAACCCGCATAGGAATGGTGGCCTGTATCGAAACAGATCTTCAGGATATCCTTGTCCACTTCACCCAGCAGACGTTCCAATTCCGGCTCGAAATCCATAAAACCTGCGGCATGGGCGTGAATCCCCACGGTCAGCCCATATTCCTCGGCCCCCATCCGAGCCACTGTCGCGATGCGCTGACGAAATGCCGCCCATTCGGCGCTGTCCATCTGCTCGGCCTCATCGGCACGACCAGCGGTGGGTGCGCGCCGTGGTGAGATCGAGTCAATCAAGACAAGATGTTGCGCACCATGTGCCTGAAGCGCCTTGCAGGTGCGCACCGCGGCGTCCATCACGTCGCCCCAAGCGTCCGGGTCATGAAAGGCGCGAAAAACCACCCCGCCAATCAGTTCCAGATCAACCTGCGCCAAAGCATCGGCCAACCTGGAAGGGTCTTCGGGCATGAACCCCACGGGCCCAAGCTCAATCCCCTTATATCCGGCCGCGGCGCAATCCTTCAGCACCGATTGCCAGCTTGGGTTGCGCGGATCATCCGCAAACTCCACCCCCCAAGAACACGGCGCATTCCCAATTTTGATAGTCATCCCAAAGCCTCTTCAATTCTCAAAATGATGTGACGTCTTGCCAAGCTGCGTCATTCGACGAAGCCATGACCGCCGCGATAACGCGGTTAACTTCCATACCGTCCCGGAAGGTTGGCCATACCGGTTTGCCCGTCTCGATGGCGGTCAGAAAATCCCGTGCTTCGATGATGATCTGGTCTTGATAGCCCGTGCCATGCCCCGGTCCTTGGCAAAACGGCAGATAGTCGGGATGGGCCGGGCCGGTAAGGATCTTGCAAAACCCTCGTGTCGCCTCTGGCCCGTCCATACGGTAAAGCCAGATCGCATTTTGATCTTCTTGATCAAAGCGGATGGCACCTTTGGTGCCGGTGATCTCATAGGCATAGCCCATTTTTCGACCTGTTGCGATCCGGCTGAAATACATCTGCCCCATCGCCCCGCCTTCAAACCGGCACATCATCTGCGCATGATCGTCGTTGGTGACGGTGCCGCCGGGGCGGTTGGTGTGAACCGTCTCAACCATGGCCATCACCTGCGCAATCGGACCAAGCAGCGCCAGGGCTGCATTTATCATATGGGGGGCAAGATCCCCGACCGTGCCATTCGCATCACCCGTGGTCCGCCATGTGGCAGGCGCTGCGGGGTCAGCATAGAAATCTTCGGTATGCTCCCCCCGAAACCAGGTCACATCGCCGATTGCCCCATCCGCAAGCAGTTTGCGGGCGAATTGGCTGGCCGGTGTGCGGATATAGTTGAAGCCCACCATGTTGGCCGCACCAGAGGCTTCTGCCGCTGCAACCATGGCGCGGCTGTCTGCCAGCGAAGCGCCAAGCGGCTTTTCGCAAAAGACCGGCTTGCCAAGCGCAAAAGCAGCCTCTGCCACGGCGCGGTGGGTGTCTTGCGGTGTGGCGATGACGATCGCCTCCACAGCCGGGTCGTTCACCAAAACCTGCCAATCATGTGTGGCGCGGTTGAACCCATAAGCGTCACGATACCTGTTGGCGCTTTGTGGTGTCGATGCGCAAACCATTTCCAGCCGGGGCCGCAAGCCGGTGTCAAACACCGCACCAACGGCCGACATGGCCACCGCATGCGCTTTGCCCATATAGCCGCCGCCGAGGATCCCGATACCTATCTGTGCCACCAGAACAGCCCCTTATCAGTTTTTTGATTTGCAACCGGTTGCAAACCTTGTATCTAGGGAATCAACGTCTCGCAAGCCGCATTCCGCGCCGCATTGTATTTTCTGCAAAGGTCCGCGCCACATGACAACATCGACCGACACCATCCGCCTGACCACCGCCCAAGCCATTGTGCGGTGGCTGTCGAACCAGTTCATCATGGTTGATGGGCAGGAGCTGCGCTTATGCGGCGGCGGGTTTGGCATCTTTGGTCATGGGAATGTCACCTGCCTTGGTGAGGCATTGTATGACCTGAAAGATGAGCTGCCCCTTTATCGCGGCCAAAATGAACAAAGCATGGGTTTTGCGGCGGCAGGCTATGCCAAACAATGGCTGCGTCAGCGGTTCATGTTTTGCACCGCAAGTGCGGGGCCCGGCACCGCAAACCTGCTGACCGCCGCAGCACTTGCCCATGCCAACCGTTTGCCGATGCTGCTTTTGTGCGGCGACACATTCTTGACCCGCCTGCCCGATCCCGTGCTTCAGCAGATGGAAAACTTCCAGGACCCGACGCTTGGCGTCAATGATGCGTTCAAACCGGTCGTTCGTTACTGGGATCGTATCACCCATCCCGCGCAAGTTATCCAATCACTTCCCGCCGCGATAGCAACACTGCTTGACCCCGCCGATTGTGGGCCGGTGTTTTTGGGTCTGCCGCAAGATGTACAGGGCTGGGCCTACGACTTTCCAACCGTGTTTTTTGAGAAAAAGCTGCACCGGATCCGCCGCGTAACACCCGATACCGATGAGATTGCGGATGCAAAGGCGGCCCTTGCGGGTGCCAAGCGCCCGATGATCATCGCAGGCGGCGGCGTGCAATATTCGCGCGCCGTGGCGGAGTTGACCGCCTTCGCCGAAACCCATCAGATCCCGGTGGTTGAAACCATCGCCGGGCGGGCGAACCTGCTGGCGACGCATCCGCTTAACATCGGACCGATCGGCGTTACGGGATCAGACAGCGCCAATAGGATAGCCGCCGAGGCAGATGTAATCTTGGCCATTGGAACCCGCTTGCAAGACTTCACCACCGGATCATGGACAGCCTTCGCAAAGGACGCGCAGCTTATCTCGGTCAACGCGGCCCGCCACGATGCGGGCAAGCACCGGTCGCTGCCCGTCGTCGGCGACGCCAAGTTGGCATTAGCCGCCCTGACCGAGGCGCTGGATTACACCGCCCCTGCGGATTGGGTGCATGCGGCACAAGACCATCGCAGCACCTGGGATGCCTATGTGACCAAGAACGTCGCCTATGGGAACACCCCAAACTCTTACGCGCAGGCCATCGGCGTTGTGAACGATCTGTGCGATCCGCGCGACCGCGTGGTTGCCGCGGCGGGCGGTCTGCCAGCCGAAGTGACGGCCAATTGGCGCACGCTTGACATCGGTACGGTAGATGTCGAATTCGGGTTTTCATGCATGGGTTATGAGATTTCGGGCGCATGGGGTGCGCGCATTGCCCAGTGCGAACAAGAACCCGACAAAGACACCATCGTTTTTGTCGGCGACGGGTCTTACATGATGATGAACAGCGATATCTATTCATCCGTGCTAAGCAAAAAAAAACTGATCATCCTGGTGCTTGATAACGGCGGCTTCGCGGTCATCAACAAGCTGCAAAACAATACCGGCAACCAAAGTTTCAACAACTTGCTTTCCGATTGCCCGACCATCCCCGCGCCATTCCGGGTGGATTTTGCAGCCCATGCAGCAGCGCAGGGCGCGGCTACCGAAACCGTGTCAGGCCCGGCTGAACTGGGTGAGGCGTTCAAGCGTGCCAAGGCTTCGGACCGCACGCATGTCATCGTGATGACGGTCGATCCCTATGAGGGCTGGACAAACGGGGGACATACCTGGTGGGAGATCGGCACACCCCAGGTTTCAAACAGTGAAAAGGTGCGGCAAGCACATACCGACTGGGAAGCCAGCCGCCAAAAACAGCGCCGGGGCGTGTGATGGGCAGTTTGCTGGACGGCATCGCCAAGAACAATTTCGTGGTGTTCGGGCGCGCGGGGATGGACCTTTACGCTGATCCGGTTGGCACCAAGTCCGAACATGCCGACACGTTTCATGCCGATCTGGGCGGCTCTTCCGCCAATATCTGCGTGGGTCTGTGCAAGCTGAACGCGCTCGCGGCACTTGTCACCACGATATCTGATGATGCGGTTGGGCGGTTTTGCGTTAACCGCCTTCAGCATTACGGGGTCGACACCCGCCATATGCGCGCGGTCGGGGGCGAGGCACGCACATCGCTTGCCGTCTATGAAAGTGTGTTGGAGAGTTTCCAGAACGTCATTTACCGAAACGGTGCTGCGGATTTCCTTGTGACGGACGCCGACGTTGAACGGGTCGATTACAGCCACTATGGCGCCTTGATCACCGCAGGAACCGTCTTTGCAGCAGAGCCATCACGTGGCTCTACCTTCAAGGCCTTCGACAAAGCGCGAAAGGCGGGGCTGCCGATCATCTTCGATATCGACTACCGCCCCTATTCCTGGCCGTCGCCCAAGGTCGCCGCCGAAGTCTTGTCGCGCGCCGGGGATGCCAGCGACATGATCGTTGGCAATGACGAAGAGTTCGGCTTTATGGCCGGCAGCATGGAGCAGGGTTTCGCCAAGGCCCGCGCGCTTGCAGAAAAACCCGGGCGTATCGTGATCTACAAGATGGGCTCGGACGGGGCTGTAACCTTTGCGGACGGGCAAGAAATCCGCACCGGCATTTACCCGGTAACAGCCGTCAAACCCAATGGCGCAGGCGACAGTTTCATGGCCGGGCTTCTGGCCTCGGTCGCGGCGGGCCATTCACTGCGTGATGCGATACTGCGCGGCTCTGCTTGCGCGTCAATCGTGGTGGCCAAACCCGGCTGCGCCCCGGCCATGCCAGATCATCCCGAGCTTGAGGCATTCCTTGCCACGCACCCCGGACCAACTGAATGCTGAAAGGATACTGAGATGCATATTCCGCCCCACGATAACAAGAACAAGCCAATCGTAGACACCGATCACGATCTGGTGCCGCTGAACTATTTCAACATCGTGAAGCTGCGGAAGGGCGAGGCCTTCGAATATTCGGTTCCTGGCTATGAAACATGCGTCGCGCCAGCGACAGGAAGCGTTGATGTGGATGTCGAGGGTGCCATCTACAAGCAGCTGGGCAACCGCACCATCGACGTCTGGGATGGCGAACCAGAGGGTGTCTATGCACCCGTGGGTGCCAAGGTCCGCATCAACTGTCTGACGGATGCGGCTGAGGTTTTCATCGCCGGCGCGAAATACGACAAGGTGTTGGAACCCTTCGACGTCCGGGTGCCAGAGCTGGACATTGTCCAATACGGTTCTGACGACACAAAGACCCACCGCAAGATCAAGCACATCCTTGGCGCCAGCCACCACGACAAGGTCGGGCGGTTGCTGGTGAGTGAGCTTTACACCGTCGGTCAGGGCGGCTGGTCCGGATTTCCGTCCCACAAGCACGACACCGACCGCCTGCCCGACGAAACCCGCCACGATGAAACCTATAATTTCCGTTTTCGCCCCGATTACGGCTCTGGCATGCAGATGCTTCAGCGCGAAGACAATAAGCCCGGTGATGCCTATCACATCATGAACGGCTCAACCGTGCTGATCGACAAGGGCTATCACCCATGCGCTGTTCTGCCCGGCTATGAAATGTATTACTTCACCATTCTGGGCGGGCTGAGCCAGCGCAGCTTGAAGCAGTATTTTCAGCCAACACATGCCGCACAGCTGCAAACCATCCCCGGCATCATGGACATGATTGCGAAGTTCAAATGACGCTTGTGACACTTTCAGAGGTGCTGCAACCCGCCCTTAGGGGCGGCTATGCGGTTGCGGGGCTGGTCACGCTTGGCTGGGAAGACATGCGCGCCTATGTCTCCGCAGCCGAGGCCGAAAATGTACCGGTGATCTTGCAAGCTGGCCCGTCTTGCCGCGAACACACACCACTGCCGGTTTTGGGCAAGATGTTTCGCCTGCTCGCGGAAGCGGCCAGTGTACCGGTCGTAGCCCATCTTGATCACGGCTATACCGCCGAAGAATGCCGCATGGCGATCGACAGTGGCTTCACCTCGGTCATGTTCGACGGGTCGCGCAAACCGCTGAGCCAAAACATTGCCGAAACCGCCGAAATCGCCCAAATGGCGCGTGCGGCAGGTGTGTCTTGCGAGGGTGAGGTTGGCTTTGTCGGCTATGCAGGCGGCGAAGGCTCTGCGGGCACAGACCCGGGCGAGGCCGCGCGCTTTGCCCTTGAAACCGGCGTGGACGCCATGGCGGTTTCGGTCGGCAACATGCACCTTCAGCAAGATAAAGAGGGCGGCCTGGACGAAGCCCGCATCCGCGCCATCGAAGCCGTAACAACCGTACCGCTGGTGATCCATGGCGGATCCGGCGTGCCGGTCGCACAGCGCACCGCCCTGGCCCGCGGTTCAGCCGTTTGCAAGTTCAACATCGGAACCGAATTGCGCATGGCATTCGGCGCAGCCCTGCGCGACGCCGTGAACAAGGACCCCGCACGGTTCGACCGCGTCCAGATCCTTAAAGAAACCCATGACCCTCTGGTCACCGCAACGCGTCGGGTATTGACCGCCTTCAAAGCGGCATAGGGCGTTTCGCGTCTAGATCAAAACAGCAAACACGAAACGCCCATAAAGCGCTGACCAAGGGAATGGCCGACCGAAGATGCCTTCGGTCTTAGCCTTTACCCCGCCACGGAATGGTCTTGGCGATAACCCAGCGCATCATCAGGTCGAATGCGAGGCCCAAAAGGCCCATGATCAAGATCGTGACCCAGATCAGTTCATAATCCGATACGGTTCGCGCCACGTTTTCGATAAAGCCGATACCCGTCGTGCCCGCCAGCATTTCAGCGGCCACCAACGTGCCCCAGCAAACGCCAATCGCAATACGGATGCCGGTCATGATTTCCGGCAAGGCGTTTGGCAAGATGACATTGCGCAGGATCTGCCCGTTCGTCGCCCCAAGTGAATGCGAGGCGCGGATCTTGGAAAGCTGGGTGCCAGAGGCCCCGGTGCGCGCCGAGATCACCATGATGGCGAAGGCCACCATGAACAGAAGGAAGATCTTGCCGTCATCCTGAATACCGAAGATCGTCAGGATCAGCGGCGCCCAGGCCAGTGGCGGAACCGGGCGATAAAGTTCGATCAGCGGGTCAAAGAAGGATTTGAAGAACCGCGATACCCCCATGTAAAGGCCGAGCGGCACACCCAAGAGGATGCCAAAGCCCAAGGCTACCAGGACGCGGAACAGTGAATCCCACAAGTGGCCGGCAAGCATCGGGACCGATCCCAGATCGACATCGCCCTGCGCAAGTGCCAGAAGCTTGTCCTTAAAGTTCGGATAGATGGTGCCGTCGGCGCTGTGGCGGGCATAGTCGCCGGGCAGAATGTCGGCCGTCCAATCGGGGATGATGAAGGCAACGACATCGGCCACCGGAAGCCATTTCCACCAAAGCAGGGTGGTGCCCTTATAGCCGCCGCCATGGGCGACATCGGGATTGGCGAGGCGCGCGAAAGTGGCCACAACATCGGTTGGCTTCGGCAACCAGCGGCCTGAACCCTGCTCGGTGCATTGGGTGCGCGACTTGACGACGCCATCACCGGGCACGAACAGCGCGTCTACCAGCCGCAGACTGCCGCGTGCCTCATCGCTTGCCGCATCAAGATTGCCGATCGCAGCATTCACCCCATCAAGGGCGGCAGCCGGGAAGATCGTGCCGTCATCCAGCCGCCGGAAAATCCGTTCGACCGATTTCATGTAATCCTTGCGCTGGCGTTTGGCAGCCGCATCGAAGTCGCCATCGCCGATACGGGCATTCAGGCTTTCGATACCTTGGGCGATCTTTGGAATAAGCGTCGCGTTTGAGGGCGGGAAATTGCTGATTTCGCCAAACGCGACCGCCAGATCCTGAGCCTTGACCGCAACGTCATCGAACAAGGCGCCGCGTGCCGTGGTCGGCAGCATAGGAATTTCTGTGGTGCTCGTGCCCCATTTAGGCTGTGCCAAAGCCTCGGCTGTCGGCTCAAACCCCTGGCTCCCGGCGCGCAACTCGGTGCTGAGCGCGTCGATCCGTGCGGATAGCTCGGTCAGCTGGGTCCGGGTTTGCGGGTTTACGCGGTCCGGGTCGGATGCGTTGGCAATCAGCTGGCGCAGTCCATCCGTGAGTTCGGCAAGATCGGCCTTCTCGGTATCCGAAAAGGCGTTAGCCGGCAATTGCGCCTGCAATTCTTCAAGCTGCGCCACGTTGCGTGCCACCAGCGTTGTCGATTGGAAATAGCGCGAGCCAAGGGGCAAGGCGGCCTTGATCGGCGATATCGCCTCTTCCAGCTTGGCGACCTGACACATCTCATTGGCGGATTGCGGGAAATAGGCCCGCGCGGCCCCCCAAGAGAAGTAGAACCAGATCAGCAGCAGCGATGACACACCGCAGACCGCCCAATACCAGCCGCCCTTGGTGCGCTCTGGGTCGCCAAAGACCTCATCCTTGGCGCTGCGCGCAGTTTGTTTGATCCCGATGAAGATCGAGACAGCGAAGGTCACCACCAACAGCAGAATGATGACTGCCGCGATCGAAGCGCGGTTATCTGAAAGCCAATCAAACACGACCCATAATCTCTTCTTCCATGTTCCAAATCATCGTCAGAATCTCTTCGCGAACTTCAGAGAAGTGACGGTCTTTCTTGATATCGCGGAGGCTCTCGCTTAGGCCGCGCTCCGCGAATGGTAGGTTGTATTCCTTGTGGATGCGTCCCGGACGCGGCGCCATGACGAACAGGCGTTGCCCCAAAAGCAGGGCCTCTTCCACCGAATGGGTGATGATGAGGATGGTCTTGCCGGTCTCTTTCCACAGATCAAGCACCAAAGACTGCATCTTTTCGCGCGTCAGCGCATCCAGCGCGCCAAGCGGTTCATCCATCAAGATCACATCGGGGTCATTGACCAGACAACGCGCCAGCGCCACCCGCTGCTGCATGCCGCCCGAAAGCTGATAGGTTGGCGTATTGCCAAAGCCCTGAAGGCCGACGATGTCGAGCCACTTTTCAACCAGTTTCGCGCTTTCAGCGGTATCGGTCTTCTTCATGCGAAGGCCGAAATCCACGTTTTTCGCCACCGAAAGCCACTCAAACAGCGCCGCTTGCTGAAACACCATACCGCGTTCCACGCCGGGGCCGTCAATCTTGTGATCACCCAGCGAAATCGAGCCGCTGGTGGGGTTGGTGAACCCCGCGATCATGTTCAAGAGTGTGGTCTTACCGCACCCCGACGGGCCGAGAACGGCCAGAAGTTCGCCCTTCTTCAGGGTGAAATTTACATCTTTCAAGGCCTGAACCGCCGCCCCGGTCTGGGGGTTGGTAAAGGTCATGCACAGATCTTTGCAAACGAGATTTGCCATTGCGTATTAGGTTCCTGATTTCATCGCACAAGCCGTTTTCTCAGCCGACTGGCGGCTCTCGTGACCGGCAAGGTCAAGGGCATAGCACTACGTTTTGGCCCGCCAGATCAAGGTTAATCCAAGAGATACTGTTGACTGACGCTATGCTGAACCGAGGGAGGCCAGCAACCGCGGCCTCCCTCACTTTCTAGCTATGCGCTCTTACTGCAGGAACGATCCGTCGATGGTCTTGGCAATCGACGCGCCGTCCGAGTTTTCCGAGAAGACCACACCAAGCGATGCCGCAGCCGCAGCGGCGATACCTTCGGGGCCAAAATAGCCGTCGATCTGCTCTTGCGCCGTCGGGAAGATGAAGTCGGCCATCTGCGCCTTGGTGGTTTCCACGTCCATACCCGCATCTGCGGCAACCTTGGCGATCTGCTCGTCAGAGGCCGTCCAGGCAAGGTTTGCTTCCTCGGTCACTTCCATGAAGGCGCGGACCAGTTCAGGATGTTCGGTCGCGAATTTCTCGGTGGTCGAGATCACGTCGAAAGACCCGATGCCAGCGTCGATCTTTTCTTGCTTGCTCATGATCGGTGTACCGACTTCGCCAGCAGCGGCTGATGATGCACCACCAAAGATACAAGCCATGTCAACGGCCCCGTCGGCCAGCGATTTCGCGCCATCGGCAGGTGCCTGATCGACGATGGTCATGGTCGAGGTGTCAACATCCAAAGCCGCCATGAACTTGCGGAAAGAGAAGTCCGCCATGGTGTTCAGCGGCACGGCCACGGTCTTGCCTTCAAGCTCGGACGCGTTGGCCGAGGTGATGCCCAGATCGTTTCTCACAAAGCAGTCATTGGCCTCATAGACAACGGCGATGCCGATCATCTTCAAGGGCGCGCCTTGCTGGATCGCCGTCACGAAAGGCGCCAGCCCCTGCGAGTAAGAGATGTCGATATCACCCGAAAGCATGGCTTCTGTCATTGCGACCCCGGTCGAAAAATCGACCCAGTTCACGTCAACGCCCATGGCCTTGTCATAGGCCTTGTCTACCTTGGCGATCTGGTTCGGCGTTGCCCATTCCAGAAAGAAGGCGGCATTGACCGCATCAGCGGCATAACCAGACGTCCCGGCCATAACCAAGGCACTGGCAGTCGCAAGAATTGTCGCTTTGAAATTGGTCTTCATTAAGTAACTCCCTATTTTTTGCTGATGTATCCGTTAGTAGGCAGCTTACAGACTTGATCAGATGATCGCGAGACTACGTCACCCCAGATAATTTTCCATATCGCCACATTCAAACAGCGCGTAGTACCAGTTTGAGCATTATGAACCAGGCTTTGCTTGAGCTTCATGTTGATCAAAAACACGAGAATTCAGAGAAATCTGCCCTCAAAATGCGTTATGCGACGTGTTCCCTTATCTTTGGCTTGCCGTTCACATCTGACCTATTCCGCGTCAGAAGCCCCCTCCTTGACCAGACTAATCGCAAGTAACACCCATTGAGGATCAATTTGCAATTGAGAAAATCGTACCCGAAGATGCGAAATTTGCATATTGATATCTCTGGTGGCCGCGCCGATTGGGCCGGTGGCGTCGCTGGAACAGCCGGACGGACATGAATTTCGGTCTTGCCGACGAAGATCGCACCGCCGGTACGGCCAAGCGCTTTCCCAAATATGTTTCAGGTAAGCGCGTCCGCCGTCTTGCCGTCAACCACCGGTAGCCAAATGACGAAGACAGAGCCCTTCCCAACCTCACTCGAAACAAGAATCTCGCCGCCGCTGCGCGTAATCAGATTGCGACTGATTGACAGGCCAAGCCCGGTGCCTTCGCCCCGTTTCATCGTGAAAAACGGATCAAATATTCGCATCATCACTTCATTCGACATGCCCACACCGGTATCTTGAACCTTGATCCGAACCATCGACACGCCGCCGCGTTCTTCTAGCTGACTGCCAAGCGTCAGACGCCCGCCGTCAGGCATCGCCTGAATGGCGTTGATCACAAGGTTCACCAAAACCTGCTGCAACTCGGTCTGGTTCATGGCAACCGCTGCCCCCGACCTTAGGTCCAGATCAACCCTGACATCGGCCTGCGACAGCAAATGCTGGACCAGCGGCAGCGTATCTTGAATAACGGTATCGGGGCTGTGGCCTATTCCGGTTTCGGCATATTCTTCAGGCCGCGCAAACTGCAAAAGCTTGCTGACCAATACATGGATCGCGTGGATCTGTTCATCGATCAGGGTGAATTCGGTTTTCAACGCATGCGCGCGCGGGCCCAGATCATTGTAGACCACGTCGACATTGCCCTGAATTACCGCCAAGGGATTGTTGATCTCATGCGCGACGCCGGCCGTGATCTCACCAATCGCGGCAAGCTTTTCCGATACGATCAGCTGGCGCGTGGTCAGTTCCAGCTGGCGGTTCGCCTCTTCCAAATCCTGCGTTCGTTCGGCGACACGGTCTTCCAGCTCTTCCGCCCAAGCGCGCAACGATTTGTCGCGTTGCTGAAGCTGATCAAGCAATGCATCAAGATGTTGCGCCACGCGGCCGATTTCATCACCGGTCGCACCTGCCCCCGAACGCGCGCCAAGATCACCCGCCTCGACCATTCCGATCGTCAGATTCATACTTTCCAGCGGTTTGAAAATCCCGCGGGCCCACCGCAATAGCATCGGGACACTGAAAAGCACGATCGCCAGAAAGCCGAGGCCAATTTGCTGCAACACGCGCCAGCGTGCTTCGTTGAACGGCGCCTCAAGAAAGCCGACATAAAGCATGCCGATGCGGTTGCCAAAACTGTCGATGATCGGCTCATAAGCCGAGACATACCAGTCGTTTACGACAAAGGCGCGATCAAGCCAAACGCGCCCCTCATCCAGAACCCGCGACCGCACAGCCGCAGAAACCCTTGTGCCCAGCGCGCGCACATCCTCAAACAATCGGACGTTGGTTGAAACCCGAACGTCTTCAAGAAAAAGCGTGGCCGTGCCCTTACTGCCTTCCGTCAGGCTGGCTGCGGGGTAGACCAGTTCATTTATTTCGTCGATGAAGCCAAGGTTCCGGTTCAGCAAAAGCCCGCCCACCAGGGCGCCGTCAGATGTGGGTGCAGCCGCATGCACGATCATCCCGCGGGTTTCTTTGGTGCGACTGGTTGCGACGGCGGCAGGCGTAGGGACCAGCGTCAGGCCCGCCCGTTCGGCAAGGTCTGGCCCAAAAACCTCCAAATCGTCTTGATCGAAAATATCAATGGCGGTCTTTCGTTGCCCCGCCAAAGCCGCTTGCACAACGGGCCAGTCCGCCAGCCCGGCCTTACTTGCGATCGGTGGCGACGACAGCACATTGCCATCGGCGGCAATCAGATAAAGAAAGTCGAGGCCAAGGTTGCTTCGCTCTTGGGTGAGGAATGCCAAAAGTGCGGTGCTGTCGTGCGTCGCCTGTTCAGTTTGCGAAGCCAGTGCGGCCGATTGGCTAAGGGCTGCGATCGCATCCCCCCGGCTGGCCAAAAGCCCTGCCAGATGCTGGTGCGCGATGGTCAGTTCGCCATTGACCTTGGCAATCAAAACCTCATCGAAACGGCGCGACCAGCTGGCCACCGTGACGCCCAAGAACAGCGGCAATATCAGCAACATCGGCAAAAGCGCAATCAGCAACAACCGCGCCCGCACCGAGCGGCGAAATGCCAAAGGTCCGGTCAGCCGAGGCTCAGACATTCCACATGGCGCATTTGCGATCGATGGTCTTGCGCGACACCCCCAAACGCCGCGCAGCTTCGGCCCGATTCCCACCAGAGGCTTCCAGAATCGACATGATATGGCGCCGTTCCATGGCGAAAAGCGATTCGACCGGTTCTTCGTTCACGGTATCTTCGTCGCTGGCAAATTCAGGCGGGAATTCCCCCAAAATAAGCGAGCGTTCAATAAGGTTGCGCAATTCGCGCACATTGCCCGGCCAGTCGTAACGCGCCAGTTTCAGCGCGACGGCTTCGGTCAGCGGCAAACGGGCCACGCCCAGTTCCCGCGACAGGCCATCCATGAAAAGTTCGGCCAGATCGGCAATATCGCCGACCCGGTCACGCAGGGGTGGCATATGCAATGGCATCACATTGATGCGGTGATAAAGATCCTTGCGAAACCGCCCCTCTGCCACCGCCTTGCCCAAATCGGCATTGGTGGCGCAGACGAAGCGCAGGTTAAGCGGCACCTCACGGTCCGATCCCACGGGGCGAATGCGGTTATCCTCAATAACCCGCAGCAAGGTTGCCTGAACCGACAGCGGCAGAT
>JBATTI010000628.1:0-3400 GCA_049670445.1 Albidovulum sp.
CGATATAGCGGTCGGGCAAGAAGCGGTTGTCGGCGATGGAAAAGACCTGCCTTTCGCTGACTTCCTCGATCAGGCCATTATCGGCCAGACGCCCGGCGAAATGCTGGGTCAGGGCGTGGTTGCGCGCACTGGAGGAGCGGCCGAAATGGTCGAACGACAGCCCGAAGCCCTTGGCGATATCGGATTGGATCTGCCACATCTGGGCGCAGTAATCGGCCACGGGCATGTCTGCCTTGGCGGCGGCAAGTTCGGCGGGGGTGCCATGTTCATCGGTGGCGCAGATGAACATCACCTCATGGCCGCGCGCACGGGCGTAGCGGGCGTATAGATCGGCGGGCAATTGGCTGCCCACAAGATTGCCCAGATGTTTGATGCCGTTGATATAGGGGATCGCCGAGGTGATCAGAATTCGGGCCATGGCCACGCGCCTTTCGTCAGTGTCGGCGCTGATTTAGCGGGTTCGGGGGGGAAGGGCCAGAGGGTTGCGCCCAAGCTAAAGCAAAACACTGCGGATCGCCCAGGCGATCAGACCAAGGGCTGCGGTGCTGGCAAGCCAGATGCCGATGAACCAAAGCGCGCGCGACAGGGGGCGGGGCAGCTGCATCAATGATAGCCCGCGTCCGGGTCAACCTTGCCGCGAAAGACCCAGTAGCTATAGGCGGTATAGGCCAAGATCAGGGGCATGAGCGCAAGGGTGCCGATCAGCGTGAAGAGGAGGCTTGTGTGGGGCGCTGCGGCGTCGGTTATGGTCAGCGAGGGCGGGACGATATGGGGGTAAAAGCTGACGCCGATGCCGATGAAGCACAAGATAAAGAGCGCTTGCGCGGACAAGAAAGGTGCAAGGTCGTGGCCTTGTCTAAGCCCGGTGATCAGGCGCCAAGCGGCCAGTGCCGTCAGCAGCGGCACCGGAAGGGTGAGGATTATGCCGGGCCAGGCAAACCAGCGGGTAAAATAGACCGGATCCAAAAACGGGGTGGCAAGGCTGACCACGGCGATGAAGGCAAGCGTCGCAAAGGCCAGCGGTTGGGCCTGACGGCGGGTGTTGTCTTGCAAGGGCCCGGTGGTCTTGAGCACAAGCCATGTGGCCCCCAAAAGCGCGTAGCCGGTCACCACCGCAAAGCCGGTCAATACCGAAAAGGGGGTAAGCCAGTTCCACCAGCTGCCGTCATAGGCGCGGTCGGTTATGCTGACGCCCTGAACCAGCGCGCCAAGGGCGATGCCTTGCATGAAGGCCGCGGTGAAAGAGCCGCCGAAAAACGCAGCCTCCCACAAGGATTTCCAGCGTTTGGTGCGGCCGCGAAATTCAAAGGCCACGCCGCGAAACACCAAGGCCAGAAGCATCAGCGTGATCGGCACGTAAAGGGCGGGCATGACCACCGCATAGGCCAAAGGAAAAACCGCAAACAACCCGCCGCCCCCCAGCACCAGCCAGGTTTCATTGCCGTCCCAGATGGGAGCGATGGAATTCATCATCACATCGCGGTCCTGCGCCTTGGGATGCAGCGGGAACAAGATGCCGATGCCAAGATCAAAGCCGTCAAGCACCACATAGGCAAGCACGGCAAAGGCGATGATACCGGCCCAGATGAAAGGCAGATCAATGGGCATGGGCGCGACCTTCCTGCGGGGATGGGGGGGCGGACATAAGCCGGAAAAGATAAAAGATCCCGGCGCCAAAGACGAAGAAGTAAACGATAATGAAGGCCAAAAGGGAGGCCGCAACCGCCGGTGCCGCGACCGGGCCGATGGAATCTGCGGTGCGCATCAGGCCGTAGACGGTGAAGGGCTGGCGGCCGACCTCGGTTGTGATCCAGCCTGCAAGCAGCGCCACAAAGCCCGATGGCCCCATCAAAAGGGCGGCACGGTGCAGCCAGGGCGCCGCATAAAGGCGGCCGCGCAGCCTTGCCCACACGCTCCAGAGCCCAAGGCCGAGCATGGCGAAACCAAGGCCCACCATGACCCGAAAGCTGTAAAACACCACCGCGACCGGCGGCTGATCGGCCAGCGGCACGGTATCCAGCCCGGCCAGCGGCGCGTTAAGGTCATGCTTCAGGATCAGGCTGGAAAGCTTTGGTATTTCGACGGAATAATCAACCTGACGGGTTTCGGAATTGGGGATGCCGAACAAAATCAGCGGCGCTCCATCGGGGTGGCTTTGGTAGTGCCCTTCCATCGCCATAACCTTGGTGGGCTGATGTTCCAGCGTGTTGAGCCCGTGCAGATCGCCCGCAACAATCTGCAAGGGGGCAACCAGGGCCGCCATCCACATGGCCATCGAAAACATCAGCCGTGCCGGGGCATTGCCGCTGTTGCGCAAAAGGTGCCACGCCCCCACGGCCCCCACGGCAAAGGCGGTGGACAGAAAAGCCGCCAGCACCATATGGACAAGGCGGTAAGGGAAGGAGGCGGTGAAGATGATCGCCCACCAATCCTCGGGCACGAATTGTCCGGCGGCGTTGATGCTGTGGCCCGCAGGGGTCTGCATCCAGGAGTTGACCGCGATAATCCATGTGGCCGACATCAGCGTGCCAAAGGCCACCATGGCGGTTGCAAACATATGCGCGCCGGGCCCGACCTTTTCGCGGCCAAAAAGCATGATGCCCAAAAAGCCCGCCTCAAGAAAGAAGGCCGACAGCACCTCATAGGCCATCAAGGGGCCGATCACCGGCCCGGCGCGGTCGGAAAACACCGACCAATTGGTGCCGAACTGATAAGACATGACGATGCCCGAGACGACGCCCATGCCAAAGACCACCGCGAAGATCCGTTTCCAGTAGTCGAAAAGCGTGCGGTAGACCGCGCGCCCGGTCCAGAGCCAAAGCGCATTCAGGACCGCAAGGAAGCTGGCAAGGCCGATGGAAAAGGCCGGAAAGACAATGTGAAAGGATATGGTGAACGCGAATTGCAAGCGGGCGAGAAACTCTGCAGTCAGGTAATCTTGCATATCTGGCACCTTCTGGTTGTGTCAAAGCTAGGTACGGGCCGCGGGCAAGGCAAGCGCGTCAGGATGTGCAAATCGTCGCAGCTTGGCCCCCGGGGGGCAGGGGCGCTAATGGTGTTGACCGGTTTTGATTATTCGTATATTCATGAAATATGGAAAAACTTCTGACAGAGCGTCTTTCAACCCTAAGCCATCCGCAGCGGATGGGGGTGTTCCGGCTGCTGATGCGGCGCTGTCCGGATGAAGTGCCGGCGGGCGAAATCGCGGGGGCTTTGGCGATCAAGGACAGCACGGCTTCGGCCTATTTGTCGGCGCTGACCCAGGCGGGCCTGATCTTGCAGCGCCGTGACGGAACCCGGCTGCTTTATGCCGTCAACCTGACGGCGGCGCGTGACGTCATCGCGGGGTTGTTCGTTGATTGTTGTCGCGGGCGGGCCGATCTTTGCCCGCCCCATTTTG
>JBATTI010000629.1:0-3832 GCA_049670445.1 Albidovulum sp.
ATACAATCGTGGCCTTTGCACGGCAAATCGGTTTCGACAACAGGTTCCAATTGAACGTGCCAGGTGGAGAGACCGGCGTCTGGACGATCAGCCGCGATTCCATGAGCAATGACAGCACCCATCCGACCGAAGACCGCACCGTGCATATCGACCAATACACTGGCAAGATTTTGGCCGATGTGAAGTTTGCCGACTATTCGGTCTATGGCAAAGGCATGGCCGTGGGAATTGCACTTCACGAAGGCGATATGGGCTGGTGGAACGTGGCGTTGAATACGATTTTCTGCCTGTCGGTTATCTTCGTCAGTGTCAGTGGTGCCGTTATGTGGTGGATGCGCCGCCCGTCCAAGGCCCGGCGGCTGGCTGCACCACCCATGCCGCGTGACATGCCCCTTTGGCAGGGTGCTGTATTCATTGGGCTTGCAGTCTCTCTCGCCTTTCCGATGGCCGGGCTGACATTGCTGGCCGTTCTGGCGCTGGATGTGCTTATACTTTCTCGCATTCCGGCACTGAGGCGCATTCTGTCGTAACCAAAAGCTGCGTCAGCGTTCAAGGCTGGCGCAGCAGCTTTCAGACCTGTTCCACGAACCCTCCTTTTGGAAAGGCTCAAAGCGGAAATTCAACCGCGCGGCCAAGGCGCGACGCGGGCTTGGGCGACAGGCGCATCCTTTACCCCAACAGCTTGAGTTTTTGGAAAAGCCATATCTGAAAGGCGCAGATCACCACCAACAACCCGCAAACCGCCCAAAAGGCCCAAGGAACGCTCGCCCCCGGCACGCCGCCGACGTTAATGCCCAACAGCCCCGTCAACAGGCCCAAAGGCAAGAACACCGCCGCCACCACCGACAAGATCAGCATTTGCCGGTTCATCGCCTCGGCGCGGATATCAACGATCTGATCGCGCACCACCTGCGCGCGGTCGCGGATCGCGTCCAGCTCTTCTGCCAGCCGCGTCACCCGCTCGGTGGCTTCGCGCAAACGGCTGCGATCTCTCGGGGCAAGCCAGTCCAGCTCTTCTATCTCAAGCGTGCTCAGCGCATCGCGCTGCGGAAACATGAACCGCCGCAGCACCGATGA
This sequence comes from Albidovulum sp., assembly GCA_049670445.1. Classification (GTDB taxonomy): domain Bacteria; phylum Pseudomonadota; class Alphaproteobacteria; order Rhodobacterales; family Rhodobacteraceae; genus TMP-24. The sequence continues at coordinate 1,078 of JBATTI010000629.1, forward strand.
TACCCGCCGCACATCGGCAAGCGGGCGGCGCAGATCTGCCCCTGCGCCGTCAGCAACCCGCTCCTCCAGATCGTCCAGCCGCTCGTTCAGCGTGGCCACCACCGGCTCCGAGCGATCCGCAAGCCGCAAGGCAAGGCGCGCGATCAGCTCTCCGGGCGTGGCCGGGCCGTGGCCACCCCGCATCCCCGCCATCACATCATCCAAGGCCGCAAGCCGCCGTCGCTGCGCCGAAATCACCACCCCCCGCACCACGCACAGACGCAACGACACCATATCCTCCGGCTCCTCTCCGGGGTTGAGGTTCACGCCGCGCAGGTTCATCAACATCATCTCGCCGTGCAAGGTGCAGCGCGGCCGCGTTTCTTCGGCCACCAATGCTTCGGCTGCAATCGGGTCAAGCCCCGCCGCCATCAGCCAGCCAAGCCCGGCCTTGCTGGCAAAATCAACATTCACCCAGACAAAGCCCGCCCCCACAGCCAGCCCGGCCAGATCGCGCCCCACGGCATCTATTGCCTCGGCCCCGCCGGATCCGTCCAGCACAAACGCCACAACCTCTTTCATGACAACCTCTTTCGCACACAGGGCTTCACGCCAGACTGCCCGCCGCAAGGCGCATTGTCACTGACATTCCGCCATTCCGCCCCACTTCGCCAAAACCCGGCTCTTTCCCTTCGCGCGCCCATTCGCTAAGGAAACCCAACGCAAGACGGGACGCCCAAAAATGCCGATGGAAAAGACATTCGACGCAGCCGAAGCCGAAAAACGCCTTTCGGACCAATGGATCACTTCTGGCGCCTTCCGCGCCGGGGCCAATGCCAAGCCGGGCGCCGATCCGTTTTGCATCATGATCCCGCCGCCCAATGTCACGGGCTCGCTCCATATGGGCCACGCCTTCAACAACACGTTGCAAGATATCCTTGTGCGCTGGCACCGGATGCGGGGCTTTGACACGCTCTGGCAACCGGGCCAGGACCATGCGGGCATCGCCACCCAAATGGTGGTCGAACGCGAACTGGCGCGCGACAAATCCAACCTCTCCCGGCGAGAGATGGGGCGCGAAGCATTCACCGATAAGATATGGGAATGGAAAGAGAAATCCGGCGACACCATCATCAATCAGCTGCAACGCCTCGGCGCCTCCTGTGATTGGGATCGCAACGCTTTCACCATGTCCGGCAACTTCCCCGAAGCCGTGATCAAAGTCTTTGTGGAGATGTATAACAAGGGCCTGATCTATCGCGGCAAACGCCTGGTCAACTGGGATCCGCATTTTGAAACCGCGATTTCGGATCTGGAGGTCGAACAGGTCGAAGTCGCAGGCCATATGTGGCATTTCAAATACCCGCTCGCCGGTGGGGCCACCTATGAATATGTCGAGAAGGATGAGGACGGCCGCGTCACCCTGCGCGAGACCCGCAATTATATCTCCATCGCCACCACCCGGCCCGAAACCATGCTGGGCGACGGTGCGGTTGCCGTGCACCCGTCGGACGCGCGCTATGCGCCGATCGTGGGGATGCTGTGCGAAATCCCGGTTGGCCCCAAAGAACACCGCCGCCTGATCCCGATCATCACCGACGAATATCCCGATCCGGCCTTTGGCTCAGGCGCGGTGAAGATCACCGGCGCGCATGATTTCAACGATTACGCCGTGGCCAAACGCGGCAATATCCCCTGCTACCGGCTGATGGACACCCGCGCCGCGATGCGCGCCGATGGCGCCCCCTACGCCGAAGCCGCCAGCATCGCCATGGCCGTCGCCAAGGGTGAACGCACGCTCTCCGAGGCCGAGGTCGATGCCGTCAACCTCGTCCCCGACGATCTGCGCGGGCTGGATCGCTATGAGGCCCGCAAACGGGTGATCGAGCAGATCACCTCTGAGGGCCTCGCCGTCACCTATCTGCAAAAATCCATCGACAAAGAAACCGGCGCCGAGCACCTCGAACGCCTGCCGCTGGTCGAGAACAACCAGATGATGCAGCCCCACGGCGACCGCTCGAAGGTGGTCATCGAGCCGATGCTGACCGACCAGTGGTTCGTCGATACCGCCAAGATCGTCCAGCCCGCGATTGACGCGGTGCGAAATGGCGACACCAGGATTTTGCCCGAGCAGCATGAAAAGGTCTATTTCCACTGGCTGGAAAACATCGAACCCTGGTGCATCTCGCGCCAGCTTTGGTGGGGGCATCAGATCCCGGTCTGGTATGGGCCGGCGCGCGAATGCATCAATGGCGTTGAAACGCTGAATTTCGATCCCGGGCATCTACAACATTTCGTCGCCGAAAGTGCCGAACAGGCACGTCTTCAAGCCGCATCCTATTATGGTCTGCAAGAACCTGCGAAGGTCATCTTCGCGCGGTCCTTTCCGCGAGGGGCCGAAGATGACGGCGGCGCAGATCCGATTGACCGCGCGCTCAAGATCTCCGGGCGGCAAAGCTTCAATTCCGCCGATACGGTGCCGATCTGGCGCGACCCCGACGTCCTCGACACCTGGTTCTCTTCCGGCCTCTGGCCCATCGGCACGCTTGGCTGGCCCGAAGACACGCCCGAGCTGCAAAAATACTTCCCCACCTCGGTCCTCGTCACCGGGCAGGACATCCTCTTCTTCTGGGTCGCCCGGATGATGATGATGCAGCTTGCCGTCGTGGATCAGATCCCCTTCCACACCGTCTACCTGCACGGCCTCGTCCGCGACGCCAAGGGCAAGAAGATGTCGAAGAGTTTGGGCAACGTCATCGACCCGCTCGAAATCATC
>JBATTI010000630.1:0-2370 GCA_049670445.1 Albidovulum sp.
GATGGGCCCTTGCACAGGCAGGTTTGGGGATCATCGCGATGGATGAAGCGGTTGCTCATTACAGCCCAAACATGGTGCAGTTACTGCCCCAGACGGCGATCAGCTTTCCCATTTGGCTCACGACCCACCGTGAAATTCACACCAGCCCGAAAATGCGTCTGGTGTTTGATGTGTTGGCGGATGTTCTGGCGCGGCGCTAAGTGCTTGCGACATCGCAATTGGTGACACAAACGGTCAGGGCGCAGAATTTCGGCGGCATGGGTCAGGTGACCATCAGGCGCCCGCAAAACCGGCCATTCATCCATGCGATGACACAGCGCCAGCCTGCGATGAAAACCGTTAATATTTCCTTGACAGGAGAAATAAAATCACACGTTTTCAATATATTGGAAAATTTTTCACTGTGAAAACCGCGCGTCACATCCGTGAAAGCGCGGCCCTTACCTCCGCAATCGCCCGCGCCACGGCCTCGTCCACCGTCATCTCGGATGTATCAAGAAACACCGCATCCGGGGCGGTGCGCAGCGGTGCCTCGGCCCGGCCCCTGTCACGCGTGTCGCGTTCCTTGACCTCGGCCAGCACCACCCTTTCGTCGCCGCCAACCTCAAGCCAGCGGCGATGGGCGCGCAGCTCGGGGCTGGCGGTCACGAAAAGCTTCACTTCCGCCTCGGGGCAGATCACCGTGCCAATGTCGCGGCCATCCAGAACCGCGCCGCCATCCTGGCGCGCGAAGTCGCGTTGAAACCGCACCAGCGCTTCGCGAACCTCCGGGATGGTCGCCACCCGGCTTGCCGCCTGCCCGGCCTCTAACGTGCGCAGGCCGTCGCGGGCCAGATCGGCCGCCACCAGCCCTCGTGCCGCCGCTACCGGATCGCCGCCGCGGGCCCCAACGGCCCGATATAAAAGCCCGGTATCAAGATGGGCAAAGCCAAAAGCCGCCGCCAGGGCCCGCGCGATCGTGCCCTTGCCCGCCGCCGCCGGGCCATCAATGGCCACGGTGAAAATCATAGCCGCGAGATCTGCGCGCCAAGCCCGGCCATCAGCGGCTCAAACACCGGGAATGAGGTGGCGATCGGCGCGCCGTCATCAATGCTGACCGGCTTGGTCGCGGCCAGCCCCAGCACCATGAAAGACATGGCGATCCGGTGGTCGATATGGGTGGCGCAAGTCGCCCCGCCCGGCACATTGCCCGCGCCAAGCCCGTGCACGATGAGCACATCTTCTTCTTCCTCGATGGTCACGCCGCAAGCCTCGAGCCCGCGCGCCATCGCATCGATCCGATCAGATTCCTTGACCCGCAGTTCCTTGACGCCCCGCATCACCGTCTTGCCATTGGCAAAGGCCGCAACCACCGACAGCACCGGATATTCATCGATCATGCTTGCGGCGCGCTCTTCGGGCACTTCGATGCCCTGCATCGCTCCTGAAAAGCGCACGCGCAGATCGGCCACAGGTTCGCCGCCTTCTTCGCGCGGGTTCTGGAACTCGATATCGGCGCCCATTTCGACCAGCGTCGTGTAAAGCCCGTTGCGCGTGGGGTTCTGGCTGACACCGGGCACCAGAATGTCGGAGCCTTCGACGATCAGCGCCGCACAAACCGGAAAGGCCGCCGAGGACGGATCGCGCGGCACTGCAACCGACTGGGCGCGCAGTTCGGGCTGGCCGGTCAGCGTGATGACGCGCCCCTCAGCGGTATCTTCGACGTCAAGTTCCGCGCCAAACCCGCGCAGCATGCGTTCGGTGTGATCGCGCGTTGGTTCACGCTCAACCACCACGGTCTGGCCGGGCGCATTGAGGCCCGCCAGCAAGACCGCCGATTTCACCTGCGCCGAGGGCATCGGCACCTTGTAGCGCACCGGCACCGGGTCGGCGGCACCGACAATCGTCATGGGCAAACGTCCGCCCTTGCGCCCGTAAGCCTGGGTTCCAAAAAGCGCCAGCGGGTCCGTCACCCGCCCCATCGGCCGCTTGCGCAAACTGGCGTCCCCGGTGAAGGTGGCGGTGATCGGAGATGTGGCCATACAGCCCATGATCAGCCGCACACCAGTGCCGGAATTGCCGCAATCAAGCACCTCTTGCGGTTCGGCGAAACCGCCCACACCCACGCCGAAGACCGACCAGGCACCGGGCCCATGCTGAACCACCTCGGCACCAAAGGCCCGCATTGCCTTGGCGGTATCCAGAACGTCTTGCCCCTCCACAAGCCCGGTCACTTTGGTTTCGCCCACCGACAGCGCACCAAGGATCAAGGCGCGATGGCTGATCGACTTGTCACCCGGCACATCGGCCCGCCCCGCCAAGGGCCCCGATTTACGCGCAGTCATTGGAATTGGGTCGCCGTGGCCGGACATGGTGGTCTCCTCTCAGATC
>JBATTI010000631.1:0-3585 GCA_049670445.1 Albidovulum sp.
AGCCCGTTGAAGGTTGATCGGAACACCCCGAAGTTGCGGGCATTGACCACGACTTTTACCGATGGGTCGCGTTCGGCAATCTCGCGCAATATCTCGACGGTGCGGTCGGAAGAGCAGTTATCAATAATGATATGCTCGCAAAGATAGTCCGGCAGCTCTGATTCGAAGATCGCCTTGACCGTCTCATCGCAGGTTTCGACATTGTCTTCCTCGTTATAGCAAGGCGAGATGATGGAAATCGTTTTCATTAGACAAAAGTACCTTGAAATAGCGAACGCTGGGACTGGTCGGAAAAACTTACTAAGGCGCGATTCGTTCAGCCTAAGTCATAGCGGAATTCGGCGCAGATGGGCGGTTTTGTGCGCAGTGCCCTTCTATTGTATCCCATCATATGGATAAATCGCAATCAGGCTGGGCATCGTGTCGAAAAGCGAAAAAGCCTTCGTCCCGGATCGCCACCGCCCAGCGGCGAAATCTTGGACCATGCGGCAGATGGATATTGCGATTTATGTTAAAGAGCTTTCGCTAAACGCAAAGCCGGTTGCGCGGTGATGGCTATAGTTCGCGCAACCGAGGAGGAACCATATGCCGCTTAATATGTCGAAAGAGGTTTTCATCACCTGCGCCGTGACCGGATCGGGCGGCACCCAGGACCGCAGCCCGCATGTGCCGCGCTCGCCCGAACAGATCGCCAGTTCGGCGATTGATGCCGCGCGTGCCGGTGCCGCCATCGTGCATTGCCATGTGCGCGATCCCGAAAGCGGCAAGCCATCGCGCGACCCGGCCCTGTACCGCGAAGTGACCGAACGCATCCGCGACAGCGCCACCGATGTGGTCTTGAACCTGACGGCGGGCATGGGCGGCGACATCACCTTTGGCTCGGTCGAAAGCCCGCTGCCGGTCAGCGCCGCTGGCACCGATATGGTTGGTGCGACCGAACGCATGGTTCATGTCGTCGATTGCCTGCCCGAGATGTGCACGCTTGACTGCGGCACGATGAATTTCAACGAGGCCGATTATGTGATGACCAACACGCCGGGCATGTTGCGCGCCATGGGTCAGATGATGACCGACCTTGGCGTCTGCCCCGAGATCGAGGCATTCGACACCGGCCATCTGTGGTTCGCCAAGGAACTGGTGAAGGAAGGCGTGCTGAAATCGCCCGCGCTCGTCCAGCTTTGTATGGGCGTGCCCTGGGGCGCGCCGAATGACCTCAACACCTTCATGGCCATGGTCAATAATGTGCCCGACGATTGGAACTGGTCGGCCTTTTCACTGGGGCGTGATCAGATGGCCTATGTGGCGGCCAGCGTGCTGGCGGGCGGCAATGTGCGCGTCGGGCTTGAGGACAACCTCTGGCTTGGCAAAGGCCAGCTTGCCACCAATGCGCAACTGGTCGAACGGGCCGGGACGATTATTGAAAATATGGGGGCCCGCGTTATCGGCCCAGATGAGGTGCGCGCCAAGCTTGGGCTGGAGAAACGTGCGCCACGGGCGCGGTAAGCAGGCGCATGAATTCGTCTTGCATCTGACGGGACGGATGCCCGGCGGCTGTGGTACGGATAACTGACACAAAGCAGACGGCCAGGAAGGCCGGGCAATAAAGGGGGAAAAGGGCAGATGGCACGCAAAGCGGCAATCATCGGGGGTGGCGTAATCGGCGGCGGTTGGGCCGCGCGGTTCTTGTTGAACGGCTGGAATGTCTCGGTCTTCGATCCCGACCCCGAGGCGGAACGCAAGATCAGCGAAGTGCTTACCAATGCCCGCGCATCCTTGCCCGCCTTGTCGGATGTCCCGATGCCTGCCGAGGGCCAGTTGAGTTTTGCAAAAAGCATAACGGAGGCCGTGGAAGGCGCTGAATACATTCAAGAATCCGTGTCCGAGCGGTTAGAGCTTAAGCACCGGGTTTTCGCCCAGATCCAACAATCCAGCCATGGTGTTCCGATCGGGTCTTCGACCTCCGGCTTCAAGCCGTCCGAGTTGCAGCAAGGGGCTGCGGATCCGGCAACCATCTTCGTCGCTCATCCTTTCAACCCGGTCTATCTGTTGCCCTTGGCCGAGGTGGTTCCAAGCGTTAAGTCTGATCCGCAACTTATTGAAAACGTAAAGACAATATTGCGGGAAATCGGCATGTTTCCCTTGCATGTCCGCAAAGAAATCGACGCCCATATCGCCGATCGTTTCCTGGAAGCAGTTTGGCGCGAAGCCCTGTGGCTGGTCAAAGATGGCATCGCCACCACCGAAGAGATCGACGAGGCAATCCGTATGGGGTTCGGCCTGCGCTGGGGCCAGATGGGGCTGTTTGAAACCTACCGGGTTGCCGGCGGTGAAGCGGGTATGAAACATTTCATGGCGCAGTTCGGCCCCTGTCTGCAATGGCCCTGGACGAAACTCACCGATGTACCTGAATTCACGGAAGAATTGGTCGATCTGATCGCCGGTCAATCGGATGCCCAATCTGGCCATCACACGATCCGAGAGCTTGAACGCATCCGCGACGGCAACCTCGTTGGTTTCTTGCGGGTTCTCAAGGATCGCGACTGGGGCGCGGGCAAGGTGTTGAAAGACCATGACAAGATGATGGCCGCAGCCCTGCCGGAGCCGAAGCCAGAGGCGATTGTCATGGCTCATATGCAGGTCCTGCCGGGGTGGATCGACTATAACGGCCATATGACCGAAAGCCGGTATTTATTTGCAGCGTCAGAGACTTCTGACAGATTCCTAAGGCTTATCGGTGCCGATATGGACTATGTGAAAGGGGGCCATAGCTACTATACGGCCGAAAGCCACATCATGCATCTGGGCGAGGCCAAGCTGGGTGATCGGCTGACAGGCTCGCTTCAGGTGATCCGCGCCGATGAAAAGCGTCTGCATATCTTTATGCAGATCAAGCGCGGCGATGAGGTGATGGCAAGCATTGAGCAGATGCTGCTGCATGTCGATATGAAAGCGGGCAAAACCTGCCCCGCAAGCCCCGAGGTTCTGGCAAAGCTGATGCCGATTGCCGAGGCACATCAATCACTTGCGCAGCCAGATGCCTGCGGTCGTTTCGTGGGGATGCGCAAATGAACAGACGGGTTTTGATCACTGCCGGTGCCTCGGGCATCGGCCTTGTAATGGCACAGGCCTTTTTGGCGCAGGGCGACCGGGTCTGGGTCACGGATATCGACCTGCAGACCCTGACGGATATGCCCGAAGGCATTCGCGGATCGCGGGTAGATGCGGCGGATGAGGCGGCAATGGCTGCGCTCTTCGCGTCGGTGGCTGCGGATTGGGGCGGGCTAGATGTGCTTTGCGCCAATGCCGGAACCAAAGGGCCCACGGCCCCGATTGAAGAGATGCCGCTAGACGGTTGGCGTGATTGTATTTCTGTCAGTCTTGACGGTGCCTTTCTGGCCGCCAAATATGCCACGCCAATGATGAAATCCGCGCGTGCCGGTGCGATGATTTTCACCTCCTCCACCGCGGGTCTTTACGGCTTTCCTTTCCGCAGTCCCTATGCTGCGGCGAAATGGGGGATGATCGGGTTGATGAAATCGGTGGCGATGGAGCTTGGCCCCTTCGGCATCCGTGCCAATGCAATCT
>JBATTI010000632.1:0-1994 GCA_049670445.1 Albidovulum sp.
TTCTTTACCCCATCCTATAATCGGTTTGTGCAAGCCCCACCTTCATCGGGGCGCAGTAATTCGTCAAGAAGGGCGCGATGCCGCCAAACACGACCTTCCCGACACTTCACCGCCGCTTGCGTTCAACCTTACGTTTGATCTTGGTGGCCTTGCTGCGGCCTTTGCCCGGTTTGCGCGGTGCAAATTTGCCTCTTTTTGCCGATGGGCCGCCCGGCATCGCATTGCCTTCAATTTCCAGCATCTCCAGCATCAACCCGCCGGTGACAGGCACGGCTTCGGCAAGGCGCACGATCACCTTCTGGCCTATGCTGATGGTCAATCCTGTATCGGCCCCCATCAGCGTTTGGGCATCTGCATCGAAATGAAAAAACTCCCGCCCCAGACTGCGGATCGGGATCAGCCCGTCAGCGCCAGTTTCCTCCAGCTTCACAAAACAGCCGAACCGCGTGACGCCACTGATCCGACCGGCAAATTCACTGCCCACCCGGTCAGAAAGATAGGCCGCCAGATAACGGTCGGTGGTGTCACGCTCTGCCGCCATTGAACGCCGCTCGGTCTCGGAAATATGGGTGGCTGTATCGGCAAGCGTTTCAATGTCATGCGGGCTTAACCCATCGTTGCCCCAGCCATGGCCCGAAACCAGTGCCCGGTGCACGATCAGGTCGGAATAGCGCCGGATGGGGGAGGTGAAGTGGGCGTAAGATCGCAAGGCAAGGCCGAAATGGCCGTAGTTTTCGGGGTGGTAATAAGCCTGGGTCATTGAGCGCAGGGTGGTAATGTTCAACAGCTCATCGAAATCCGTGCCCTCGGCCTGTGACAGCAAGCTATTAAGATGCCGGGTTTTCAGCACCTGCCCCTTAGCCAGCGCAAAGCCCGATGCCTCGGCCACTTCGCGCAGCGCGTCAAGCTTTTGCAAGCTTGGCTCTTCGTGGACCCGAAACAGCAATGGCCGGCGCAGGCGCGTCAGTTCTTCTGCGGCCGCAACATTTGCCAGGATCATGAATTCTTCAATAAGGCGGTGCGCATCCAACCGCTCTTTCATCGCAACGGCTTTGACGCGGCCATCCGCGCTCAGCTCGATCTTGCGTTCGGGCAGATCCAACTCAAGCGGTTGTCGGAGGGCACGCGCGGTCTTGGTGACTTCGTAAGCCTCGTATAAGGGGGCTATCACCTCGGGCAGCAGTTCGGCGCAACGTTCATTGGGGCGGCCGTCCCGGGCCTCTTGCACTTCTTCGTAAGAAAGACTTGCGACGGATTTGATCATCGCACGGGTAAAGCGGTGTGAAAGTTTTTGACCATGGGCGTCTAGCGTCATCCGGACGGCCAGAACAGGACGGGCAATACCTTCATGCAGCGAGCAAAGATCGCCTGACAGCCGGTCGGGCAACATCGGTACGACGCGGTCAGGGAAATAGGTGGAATTGCCGCGATTGCGCGCTTCGCGGTCAAGGGCAGAACCGGGGGTGATATAGGCCGCGACATCGGCAATGGCGACCCAAAGGATATGGCCGCCGGGGTTTGCCTTGTCATGATCGCCCTGGGCAAAGCAGGCATCATCATGGTCACGTGCATCATGTGGGTCGATGGTGACAAAGGGCATGTCGCGCAGGTCTTCGCGGTCGTTCAATTCGACCGGCTTCATCGCATCTGCCTCGGCAACTGCGGCATCCGAAAAATCATCGGGAATGCCGTGTTGATGAATGGCGATAAGCGATACCGCTTTGGGTGCCGAAGGGTCGCCCAAACGCTCGATCACGCGCGCGCGGGCAAGACCCAAGCGGTTTTTCGGCCCGGCCTGTTCAGCCTCGACCAATTCGCCATCCTTGGCCCCTTGGGTGGCATCGGCGGCCACCAGCCATTCCTTGTCAGCGACCTTGGCAATGGGTACGATCCGCCCGCCTTCAGTTTCTTTTCGAAAAACCACGATCAGTTTCAGTGGGTTGGTGCCGATCTTGCGGATCAGACGCGCCTCATACTGATAATCCTCGCCCCGT
>JBATTI010000633.1:0-2077 GCA_049670445.1 Albidovulum sp.
CACCCATTTCTGGGACGGCAGCCCCGCCAACCAGAAAAACATCCATGGCAAGCAGTTTATCGACTGCTTTTACGCCTATCACTCGAACCTCAGCCCGCCAGCGGAGCTGTGGGAAAAGTCGAAATTCGAGAAATACACCGAGGCCGATCTTTACAATGACCTCTTCATTGACGGGCCCGATGACATTGCGATCCTGAATTCGACCTACCTTAAGGATTTCTACAAGAACGGCTTCAACACGATTGAACGCAATCACACCGTATCGAAGAAATACCCCAACCGCTTCATCGTGAACGGATCCTTCGATCCACGCGACGGGGAAAAGGCGCTCGAATATATCCACTACATGAAAGAGACGTTCGATATCAAAGGTGTGAAGATGTACACCGCAGAATGGAACGGCGCGTCAAAGGGTTGGCGTCTGAATGATCCCGATGCCTACAAATGCTTTGAGCTTTGCGACAAGCTGGGGATCAAGAATATCCACGTCCACAAGGGCCCGACGATCATCCCGCTGAACAAGGATGCGTTCGATGTGCATGACGTCGATTATGCCGCGACCGATTTCCAGAACCTCAACTGGATCATCGAACATTGCGGCCTGCCGCGGCTGGATGATTTCTGCTGGATCGCGACGCAGGAAACCAACGTCTATGGCGGTATTGCCGTGGCTTTGCCCTTCATCCATGCGCGGCCCCGGTATTTTGGCGAAGTGATTGCGGAACTGTTGTTCTGGATCGGGCCGGACAAGATCCTGTTCGGGTCGGATTATGCGATCTGGACGCCGAAATGGCTGGTCGAGAAGTTCTGGGATTTCCAGATCCCCGAAGACATCGCCAGTGAACGCGGGGTGCAGCTGACCGATGAGATCAAGGAAAAGATCCTCGGGCTGAATGCCGCACGCCTTTACAATATCGACGTGGCCGCGCGGAAGAAGGAGTTTTCTTCCAAGCCCGTGTCGATCGCGGCGGAGTAGCGCCATGAAGGACGCGCCCACACTTTCCGCCCAACTGGCCGAGGTCTGGGCGCGGCTGGATCTGGTGATGGACCCCGAGCTTGATGAAGCCGTAACCGATATGGGCTTTATCGAGGCGGTGACCATCACCGGTCCCGCTACCGTCGAAATCGCCTTCCGGCTGCCAACCTACTGGTGTTCGCCAAACTTCGCGTTCCTCATGGCAACCGACATCAAGCGCGAGGTTGAAAGTCTGGCTTGGGTCGCCCGCGCCATCGTCCGGCTGGAGGATCACAACTCCGGTCCCGAGCTGAACGAAGTGGTCAATGCCGGGGGCAAATTTGCCGAGGTTTTCCCCGATCTTCCCGAGGGAGAGAACCTGAGCGCGCTGCGCGAGAAGTTCGACCAAAAGGCGTTTCAGCGGCGTCAGGAAGTTGTGATCAAGGCGCTGGTGGCGCTGGGTCATGCGCCTGCCGCAATCGTCGATCTGACTTTGGCCGAACTTGATGCGCAGCACTTCGCTGACCCCGAAGACGCGCGCCAGAAAACCCGCTACCGCGATCTGCTGGTCGCCAAGGATCTGGCCAGCGCCCCCGCACACAAAGCGCTGCCGACCTGGGCCGGCGATGCCATCACCGCCGAAGGGTTCAGGGAATATATGGGCCTTTTGCGGTCGGTGCGGATCAATATGGAGTTTTCCGGATCCCTGTGCCGAGGGCTGAAAGCCAGCCGATACAAAGAGGCTGATATGTCAGCCGGGGGGGTGCCGGTGCTGGTCGATTTCATCGATGCACCAATGGCCGGGCACAACCGGTGAAACAAGCGACGGCGTAGCAAACCGACAGCAATTCAACGGCTACGGCCGAAGGAGGATAAAATGCCAAAACTGATGATCCACGGAAATGAAGCCCGCCGGGCACTGTCTGCAGGCGTGCAAAAGCTGAGCGCTGCGGTTGAATCAACCCTCGGGCCGATGGGCATGAATGCCATGATCGACCGTCCGATTGGCACGCCGCTGATCAGCCGTGATGGCGTGTCCATCGCCTCCGAGATCGAGCTTTTTGACCGGTTTGAGAATATGGGCGCGCAGGTGGTGCGCGAAGTGTCGATGCAGACCAATGA
>JBATTI010000634.1:0-2328 GCA_049670445.1 Albidovulum sp.
ACGCAACCGGGCGCGAAATGCGAGAGATTGACCGGCGTGAAGGCGATGCCGGTGAGAAGCTGCGCATGACACTGGATGCGCGGTTGCAAAACTATGCAATTGCCCGGCTTGGCGAAGACAGTGCTGCCGCAGTAGTGATGGATCTGGCTCAGGGCGATATACTTGCCATCGCCTCCGCGCCCAGTTTTGACCCCAACCTGTTCGTGCGCGGCATCTCCACCAATGATTATCAGGCGCTGACCGAGAATGATCATCGCCCCCTGGCCGACAAGACCGTGCAAGGGGCCTATCCGCCGGGCTCGACCTTCAAGACGGTGACATTGCTGGCGGCCCTCGATGCAGGCGTCATTACCCCCGATGAAACCATTTACTGCCGGGGCTTTACGGAACTTGGCGACCGCAAATTCCACTGCTGGAAACGCGCCGGGCACGGGCATGTCGGGGTTGAACAAAGCCTCGAGCAATCTTGCGACGTATTTTATTATGAAATCGCCCAAAGGGTCGGGATTGAAAAAATCTCAGCCATGGCGCGCAAACTTGGGATCGGGGTCAGGCATGATTTGCCCATGTCGGCAATCTCGGAAGGGCTGGCACCCACAAAAGACTGGAAGATGGAGCGTTACGCCAAAGACTGGCTGGTCGGCGACACCTTCAACAGCGGCATAGGTCAAGGCTACGTTCTGGCGTCACCGATGCAGCTTGCCGTGATGACAGCGCGGCTTGCCACCGGCCGTCAGATTTCACCACGATTGATCCGGGCGATCAATGATATCGAAGTACCCTTTGTTGAGGCGCCACCGCTTGATGTCAGTGAAAATCACCTGCGCGCCGTGCGTGGCGGCATGTTCGCAGTGATGAACAACAAGCGCGGCACCGCTTTTGCCAGCCGCATTGTTGAAAAAACCGCGGTGATGGCCGGGAAAACCGGGACCAGCCAGGTGCGCAATATCTCGGCGGCCGAACGCGCGTCGGGCGTGGTGCGCAATGAGGATCTGCCCTGGGAACGGCGCGACCACGCGCTTTTTGTCTGCTTTGCGCCCTATGACGCGCCGCGCGTTGCGGTATCGGTCATCGTCGAACACGGCGGCGGCGGCTCGACGGTGGCAGCACCAATTGCCCGCGATATCCTTCTGGAAGCGCTTTATGCCGGGCCACCGCCGCTGGAAGCCTATCCCAAAGATCAGCGGACGCGGATAGAGGCTGAACGCAATGCCTTGCCCCTGTCGCCTCCCGACAGCTTCAGCGGGGGCAGCTCTCAGGCATGACCTATCTTGACTATAACCTCAAAACCATCCCGACCGGCTGGCGCAAAATCTTATACGTCAACTGGCCTTTGGTCTTCTTGCTGGCCGCTGTCGCCTCTATCGGGTTCTTGATGCTTTATTCCGTTTCGGGTGGACGACCCGAGGTTTGGGCCGAACCCCAAATGAAGCGCTTCGCGGCCGGTATGTTCGCGATGATGGTGTTTGGCTTCATTCCCATATGGGTTTGGCGCAATCTGTCGGTTCTGGCCTATGCGGGATCATTCGCGCTTTTGGTCGGGGTCGAGTTTTTTGGCTCCATCGGCATGGGCGCACAGCGCTGGATAGAGCTGGGACCACTGCGTCTGCAACCATCAGAGCTGATGAAGATCGGCCTCGTGATGCTCTTGGCGCTTTATTATGACTGGCTTGACACCAAAAAGGTCTCGCGCCCGATTTGGGTGATTATTCCGGTCATATTCATCCTTGCACCAACCTTTCTCGTGCTTAAACAACCAGACCTTGGCACCGCTATTTTGCTGCTTGCCGGGGGCGGCGCGGTGATGTTCGCGGCGGGTGTCAGTTTTTGGTACTTCGGTTCGGTTATCGCGATTGTTGCCGCACTCATCTTCGCGGTTTTTGAAAGCCGGGGAACGGACTGGCAGCTGATCGAAGATTATCAGTTCCGCCGGATCGACATCTTCATTGATCCAAGTGCCGATCCATTGGGTGCTGGCTATAATATCACCCAAGCCAAGATCGCACTTGGGTCCGGCGGGTGGAGCGGTAAGGGCTTTATGCAAGGCACGCAGTCACATCTGAACTTCTTGCCCGAAAAGCACACAGATTTCATCTTCACCACTTTGGCCGAAGAATTCGGCTTTGTTGGCGGGGTCTCACTTTTGGGCCTTTACGTCTTGATCGTCGCCTTTTGTTTTCAATCCGCGGGGTCGAACAAAGACCGATATTCCGCTCTTTTGACTTACGGCATTGCCTCAACCTTCTTTTTGTTCTTCGCGGTGAATATGGGCATGGTGACCGGGGTGATGCCGGTTGTCGGTGTGCCTTTGCCGCTGGTCTCTTATGG
>JBATTI010000635.1:0-5429 GCA_049670445.1 Albidovulum sp.
GCTTGGCTATCCGCCGGATCATCCCCGACAGGGCCTTGCCCGCGCCGATTTCCCAAAATTCGTCAATGCCCTGGGCCGCCATCCATTCAACCGATTCCCGCCAACGCACCGATCCGGTCACCTGCTCGACCAGCAAACTGCGGATCAACGCGGGGTCATCCACCGCCAGTGCCTGCACATTGGACACCACCGGAACCTGCGGCGTCTTGACCTCAACCGCCGTCAGGGCCTCGGCCATGGCGCGCGCGGCAGGCGCCATCAATGCGCAATGAAACGGGGCCGATACCGGCAGCAAGATCGCGCGTTTGGCCCCCTTGGCCTTGGCAATATCCAAGGCGCGTTCAACCGCCGCCTTATGGCCCGAGACCACAACCTGCGCCGGGTCATTGTCATTGGCGGCTTGACATATCTCGCCTTGGGCGGCCTCTGCGGCCACTTCGCTGGCGGCCTCGAAATCCAGCCCCAAGATCGCCGCCATAGCACCCACGCCCACCGGCACCGCCTCTTGCATTGCCCGCCCGCGCAGCCGCAAAAGCCGCGCCGTATCGGCAAGGCTCAGCGCGCCTGCCGCACAAAGGGCCGAATATTCGCCCAAGGAATGCCCCGCAACATAGGCCGCCGATGACACCGATATCCCCTCGGCTTCAAGCGCCCGCAATGCGGCGATTGACGTGGCCATAAGCGCGGGTTGCGCATTTTGCGTCAGGGTCAGCGCCTCTTGCTCACCCTCCCAGATCAGTGCCGAAAGCTTTTCGCCCAAGGCCGCGTCAACCTCATCAAACACGGCGCGCGCGCCCGGATAGGCGTCGGCCAAGGCCCGCCCCATACCGATTACCTGCGCGCCTTGCCCCGGAAATACCAATGCCCGCTTTGATGCCCCTGTCATATCAGCCCCCATGTCCCATCCTGTTTTCATCGGGCATACCTTGCCGCACAGGTCAACGCAACTTGCACAGCCATTGTGCAATCCATCCATTTCGTCGCAATCTGGCAACGCATATTATCACTGCCGCAACCCCAAGATGAGATTTCGGACATGCCACTCGCCAATACGCCCAACGCTTACGGCATCATTACCCGCAGCTTCCATTGGCTGACGGCATTGCTGATCTTCACCGCCATCGGCTTGTCCTTTGTGATGGATGACGGCCCCTTCACCGATGCCGAAGAGGCCCTGCGCGCCTCGTTCTACTTCTCGCTCCATAAAACCGTGGGTGTGACCAGCTTTTTCGTGGCAGTTGCGCGTATTCTTTGGGGGTTTACCCAACCCCGCCCCGGCCTGTTGAACCCCGATCACCGGGCCGAGGCGCTTTTGGCAGAGCTGGTTCACTGGTCGCTTTACGGGGCCATGATGATCATGCCGCTGTCGGGCTGGATCTGGCATGCAGCCTCCAGCGGCGGCGCCCCGATTCTTTGGCCCTTGGGGCAGTCTTTGCCGCTGATCCCAAGAAGTGACAGCGTAGCCGGCCTAGCCAAGCAGATCCATATCCTCGCGCATTTCGTGCTTTTTGCGACGATTGGCCTGCATGTTCTGGGGGCGGTAAAACACGCGCTGATCGACCGCGACGCCACTATGGCGCGCATGGTCTCGGGCAAATCGGTCCCGGTGCCACGACAGATCCATTCGTCCTTGCCAAAACTTGGCGCATTGGCTGGCTGGGCCTTCGTCGTTGCCGTGGCCTATGCGACTGCCGAGCCGCCAAAGATCACCCAAACCGCCCCCCAAACCGCCCCCCAAACCGCAGCCGCCGGCAACTGGGCGGTCACCGAGGGCAGCTTGTCGATCACATTCGCGCAACTCGGCCAAAGCCTGACCGGCAGCTTTGGCGAATTTCACGCCGATATCAGCTATGACGAGGTTGCAAAAACCGGTGCGGTCACCGTTACCATCCCGGTCACTTCGCTAGAGCTTGGCTCGGTCACAAAACAAGCGATGACGCCCGAATTTCTGGCCCCAACCGCCCATCCGACCGCGTCTTTCAAAGCGGATATCCTGGAAAAAGACGGCCAGCTGATCGCCGCGGGCACCCTTGATCTGCGCGGCAAGGAAATGCCCGTCACCCTGCCCTTCAGCCTGACAATCGACGGAGACACCGCCCGGATGCTAGGCCAGACAACCGTTGACCGCCGCGATTTCGACATTGGCCCAAACTACGCCGATGAAAAAACCGTGGGCTTCAAGGTGACCATCGACGCCGCGCTGACCGTGCAACGCAAATAGTGCAGTCAATGAATATTTCCCGGTGGCCCCCACCGCACAGAAACGCCGGGCATATCCTTTGAAAACCCAACCCACGATCCAGGAAAACCCCCTCAGGCCCGATCACGCCCCTGAATTCATTTTACACAACTACCCGCAATCGCCCGTGGCCGAGAAAGCCCGCGTGGCTTTTGGCATCAAGGGCTTGGCCTGGCGGTCGGTCGAAATCCCGCGCTTGGCACCAAAACCATTCCTGACAAAGCTTACCGGCGGCTACCGGCGCACGCCCGTCATGCAGATCGGCGCGGATATCTATTGCGATTCCCAATGCATCCTGCGCGAGCTTGAGCGCCGGCACCCCGCTGCCACCTTCTTTCCGAACGCCGATCCGGGCCTTTTGTGGTGCCTCAGCCGCTGGACCGACGGGCCGCTCTTTGATCTGGCGGTCAAGATCGTGCTGGGTGCTGCGGGCGACAATCTGCCCCAGGATTTCGCCGCAGATCGCGGGCGGCTGTATTTTGGCCCCGACTGGGCGCAGGGCCTGAAGGCCGCCAATGCCGCCTTGCCGCATCTGGCCTCGCAAATGCGCGCGCCCCTGCACTGGCTGGACGCGCAGCTGTCGGATGGCCGCGCCTTCTTGCTTGGCCCGGATCCCGCCGCCATCGACGCCCAGATCTATCATATCGTCTGGTTTCTTCGTGGCCGGTGGGACAACGGCCCGGTGTTCTTAAGGGAATTCCCTCATCTGGAACGCTGGGAGGCAAAGGTGAAAGACATCGGCCACGGTCAGGTAACCGCCATGACCCCCGAAGACGCCATCACGCAGGCCCGCCAATACGAACCGACCCCCCTTCAAGCCCTTGATCCGCGTGATCCTCAGGGCCTTGCCCCGGGACTGCGGGTGATCATACGCCCCGATGTGGATGGCGGCGAGCAGCCCGTTGAAGGTGCTGTCGTGGTGGCCAATGCCGATACGATCACCGTGCTGCGAACCGAGCCGGACGTTGGCAATATCTGCGTGCACTTCCCCCGCACGGGCTACCGGGTAGAGGTTACCGGCTAACGCCAAAAGCCCACCGGATCGCTCCGGTGGGCTTTGGGGCCAATGACCGCAAGGTCACTCGTCTTTGGCAGCTTCGAGCGAGATCATCACCTGCACTTCGTCGCTGACATAGGGCGCAAACATGCCAAGGTTATACTCGCTGCGCACCAGCATCGTCGTCGCAGTAAAGCCGACCGATGGCTTGTTGGTTACCGGATGATCCCCGATCTGGTTCAGCGCCGCATCCAGAACCACCGATTTGGTCACACCGTTCAAGGTCAGATCGCCGGTGATGCGCGCCGTCTTGTCGCCCGTCACCTCAACTGCGGTTGACGCAAAGGTGACCATCTCGTCATCGGCGGCATCAAAGAAATCGGGCGACATGAAATGATCAAACCGCTCTTGCCAACCGGTGAACATCGACTTGACCGGGAAAGACACGCTGACCGAAGATGCGGCGGGATCTTCTTGATCCAGCGTGATCTTGCCGTCAAAGCCCGAAAACACGCCGTAGGTCGTCGAATATCCAACGTGGTCATAGTTGAAAACGATCTGGCTGTGGCTTGGGTCCAACGTATAGTCTTCCGCTGCCGCCAGTGCATGTGATGCAGCAACGCCCAGGACCGCCGCCAAGATAAGGGATTTCATCGCAAAGCTCTCCTATTTCTGATCTCAAAAGATGGGGCACACCTCGCCTGCTGGGCTTGCCACTGGCAACTCCCCAAATTCCCACAGCCGCTGTTCGAAAATACACATCGGCCCCGCCCCGACAGCCGACCCGACAGCCGCCCGCCTTTCGCCTTGCATCTTGGCGCGCTTCTTCTATAAGTCCGCATCCTTCTGCAACTTCATGCAATCGGCGTAGCCTCTCTTGGCGGACCGCAGAAGGGTTCTGGTCCTGCCTTCGAAGCCGCCTGAGACGAAAGAGGAGCATACATGCCGCTTTATGAGCATGTCCTGATCGCGCGCCAGGATCTGTCCTCCGCGCAGGCTGAAAGCCTTGTCGAACATTTCTCCACCGTTCTGACCGACAATGGCGGCACCGTCGTTGCGTCCGAATACTGGGGCGTCAAGACGATGGCTTACAAGATCAACAAGAACCGCAAGGGCCATTACGCCTTTTTGCGCACTGACACGCCTTCGGCTGCGGTGCAAGAAATGGAACGCCTTTGCCGTTTGCATGATGACGTGATGCGCGTGCTGACCATCAAGGTCGATGCGCATGAAGAAGGCCCCTCCAGCCAGATGCAAAAACGTGACGACCGCGAACGCGGTGACCGTCCCGATCGTGGCGAACGTCGTGACCGGGGCGATCGCCCCAGCTTCGGCGACCGTCGTTAATCTGGCCAGAGGAAAGGAACCTAAATCATGGCGAACAAACCGTTTTTCCGCCGCCGCAAGGTCTGCCCCTTCTCGGGCGACAATGCGCCGAAGATCGACTACAAAGATGTCCGTCTTCTGCAGCGCTATATCTCCGAGCGTGGCAAGATCGTGCCCGCCCGTATCACCGCCGTCTCGGCAAAGAAGCAGCGTGAACTGGCCCGTGCAATCAAGCGCGCCCGTTTCCTCGCCCTTCTGCCCTATGCCGTGAAGTAAGGAGACAAGAACATGCAAGTCATCCTTCTCGAACGCGTAGCCAAACTTGGCCAGATGGGCGAAGTGGTCAAAGTCAAAGACGGCTATGCCCGCAACTTCCTTTTGCCCCAGGGCAAGGCTTTGCGCGCATCAGAGGCCAATATCAAAGGCTTTGAAGGTCAAAAAGCACAGCTTGAGACCCGCAACCTTGAGACCCGCAAAGAAGCTCAGGCCTTGGCCGACAAGCTTGACGGTCAGCGTTTCGTCGTGATCCGTTCGGCATCTGACGCAGGCGCGCTTTACGGCTCGGTCACCCCGCGTGACTGCGCGGAAGCTGCAACCGCCGAAGGCTTCTCGGTTGATCGCAAGCAAATCACTTTGCAAAACCCGATCAAATACCTTGGCCTGCACGAAGTTGTCGTCGTTTTGCACCCGGAGGTTTCTGCAACCATCTCGATGAACGTCGCGCGTTCACCCGAAGAGGCAGAGCTTCAGGCGGCAGGCAAGTCGATCCAGGAACTCGCAGCCGAGGCAGAAGCCGAAGCCGAGTTTGAAATCGCCGAGCTTTTTGACGATATGGGCGCCGCCCAAGAAGGCGAAGACCTCTAAGTC
>JBATTI010000636.1:0-2078 GCA_049670445.1 Albidovulum sp.
TCTTGGCGTGATGCACGACGATGTCATGAACTATAATGCTGATCTTGTGGCCACGAATGGCCCCGTCTGGGGCCGGCTGATCAAGGGGGAATCGGTCTTGGGCCGGTTCTGGATGGATTATGGTGGCTCCCAAGAGGTCACCATTGATGGCGGCTTTGCGCCCGTGCATGACCGCGACGGAAAGTTGCAGTCGGTGTTGTTGATGGGGATAGATGTCTCGCAAGCCGAGCTTGACTTGCGACAGGCAGAGGATCAACGCCGCGCGATGGAAAAGGCGCAATCACAGGTGGTTGAGGCCTTGCGCATTCATCTGCGCAATCTCTCCGACGGCGATCTGACGGTTCGTATAGATGATGCCTTCGACGAAGATTATGAAACGCTGCGGCTTGATTTCAACATGGCCGTGGAACGGTTGGGGCAGGCAATGGCGACCGTTATCACCAATGCCGCAGCCATCAACCAAGAGGTTTGCGACATTGCGCAGGCGTCTGACGATCTGTCGCGCCGCACCGAACGGCAAGCCGCAACGCTTGAACAAACCGCGGCGGCGCTGGATCAACTGACCGTTTCCGTGCAATCGGCGGCAACCGGTGTGGCCGAAGCCAGTGTTGTGGTCAGTGCTGCACGCGCATCGGCGGAGGCGTCGGGGAAAGTGGTCGGCGAAACCGTCGCCGCGATGGGCGAGATCGAGCAATCTTCCGGGAAAATCGCGCGGATCATCGGCGTCATTGAGGATATCGCCTTCCAGACCAATCTGCTGGCGCTCAACGCCGGGGTCGAAGCGGCGCGAGCGGGGGACGCCGGGCGGGGTTTTGCGGTTGTCGCCACTGAGGTCCGGGCCCTCGCGCAACGCTCTTCCGATGCCGCCCGAGAGATTGACGCGCTGATCACCGATGCCTCTGGCCAGGTCAAGCGCGGGGTCGGACTGGTTGGCCAAACCGGGCAGGCGCTTGAAGATATTGTGGGTTCGGTCGGCCATATTGCCCAACGCATGGACGATATAACGGTCGCGGCCAAAGAACAATCTGCGGGTCTTGCCGAGATCAATATCGCGGTCAATCAGATTGATCATGCAACCCAGCAAAACAATGCCTTGTTTGGCGAAACCGCCGTTGCCGGCCAGCGGCTTAAGGCCGAGGCAGAAGCGCTCACATCCACCACCGCGCGCTTTCACGTGGCCGGGGTATTTGATGGGGCAAAACCGCATGGCGGCAAGGGCGTTCATCGGCAAGGGGATTGGGCGCCCCTGGACGCGGTGCGGGGCGGCACCTATCTTGCAGCAAAGAAAGATTTTGATGGCAATGCCGCAGTGGCCGAGGATTGGGATGAATTTTGATCCCGCGACCTTACCCAAGTCTTGCGGTCAATGACGTGTCAGATGCCGGTTAAAGTTCTGATCGTTGACGATTCGCCCACACAAAGGCGCCTGCTTGCGGCGCAGTTGGCTTGCGACGGGCGCCTTTGTGTCGTGGGCTGCGCAGGCGACGCCGCCGAAGCGCGCAAGATGATCAAAGCCTTGATCCCTGATGTTGTGACCCTTGATATAGAAATGCCGGGTCTGAACGGGCTGGAATTCTTGAGCCGCATCATGCGGTTGCGCCCGATGCCGGTGGTCATGCTGTCAGGTCTGACACCAAAAGGCAGCCAGCTTGCGATTGAGGCGTTAAGCCTGGGCGCCGTTGATTGCCTTGAGAAGTCACCCGAATTGATGATGGCGGGCAATGGCCAGCTTGCCGACAGGGTGTATGAGGCCGCAAATGCACGGCCAATGCCGCCGCCGCATGCGAAGCCCAAGCCCGTCGCGAACCACCCGTTTTGCTGGAACAATCATCTGGTGATGATCGGCGCATCGACAGGTGGCGTGACGGCCCTGGAGGAGCTTTTTAGCGCTTTCCCGAAAGACGGGCCGCCTATAGTGGTCGCGCAACATATGCCCGCCTCTTATATCGCGCGCTTTGCCGACCGGCTTGATGGGCTGGTGCGCCCCAAGGTGTGCCTTGGCCGACCGGGCCAGTTGGTAGAGCCGGGGCATATTTACTTTGCGCCAGGCGGGGATTGCAGCCTGGGGGTTCGCGCCG
>JBATTI010000637.1:0-2320 GCA_049670445.1 Albidovulum sp.
TATTTCGTGACCGAGTTTGTGCAAAGATCAACCCCAATGGATTGCGGATCCGCAGGCCGCCATTCCGATCGCGCAAGGCGGCAACGTCTCGGAAAGCCCATAAGTTTGGCGCCTTCGACGCAGCTAAATCGGGGGCCATCCACCTCATCCGCCAAGGTCCGGGCATCAAACATTGGCGGGTCGAAAATGCTGTGCCAGGGAACGAACGGCCGTTTCGGGGAAGCGGCGCTGCGGGTGTGCGCCATGTCATCGACATGTCTCTTTCGGGCCGTCAGCGGCGCATCGAAAATCGCGGGTTGGCCTTTGAATTGCGACGCTCGCCGTCACGCGCAGAACATTGCACAAAAGATCTGACGTCCATTGCGCCTGCCGCGCCGGGCGGGCACCGGGGGTGGATCAAGACCCCACCAAATCCGTGACTGGTTTATAGGTCACACTGATTGGTAATCAGTTGGTGCGGATGAAAGGACTCGAACCTTCACGGGAGTTACCCCACAGCGACCTCAACGCTGCGCGTCTACCAATTCCGCCACATCCGCATGTTTTGATTTGGTGTTCGGCTATTTAGCGAAGGCCCCAGCGGAAGGAAAGCAGATTTTTTGCGAAATCCGCTTTCCTGAGTTCTGGCGGTGGCCGTGCCCAGGTTTCGCCCCCCCGGCCTCTGGCCAGAGGCGATCACCCGATCAGTTCTTGATCATGGCGCCAAGGTTCGAAAACACCGTGCTTGTGGCCAAAGCCGCCGCGCCAATCGGCGAAACGCTCGGCTGGGCTGGCGCGGTCGTGGCGGCAACCTCTGACGCCGTCTCTGCGGCCTGCGGCTCTTGCGTCAGGGCGAAAACCGGCAACGTCGTGGCCGCCTCGCTGTTCAGGCTGCCTTGGCCGTTGATCGTATAGGCGGCCTTGCGGATCACCTCGGTCCGGTCCGGCAAGCCCGGCGCAAAGACCGCCTTACCGGCGCCATCAGCGGCAATTCCCGCTTCATACCACGCCAGCGACAGATCCGGGCGCACGGTTGCACCGAAGCCTTGGCTCAGATGGTGGCCCAGCAGTTCGGAATAGCCGTTCTCCCCCAAGGCGGTCAGCAACAACGCCGAGCTGATCGCCACATCCATGGCGACCGTGGTATATCCGACCCCAAGGCAGGTTTTCGCAGTACCGGCCAATAGCGCCCGGGACCTACCGCTGGCAACGACGAAAGAGTATACATCCTGCAACACCTCTTCGCGCGACTTCAGCGACAGGCCCGAAACCTGATCTTTCAGCGCCGGACCAAAGCCCTTGCACTGTTCGGCGATCTGCGCCGGCGTAAAGCCATTGATCGAGGCTGCAAGCTGCTCGCCCCCCGCCATGGCATAGGTGCGCGCCAGACAAAACTGTTCGCTTAGGGCGAAATTGGCATCGGTCATTGCAGCGGCGGTGACATAGCCGCCATTGGTATTCGTCATCAAAGACACTTTGTTGCACTGCGAAGCCAGCGATACCTGCCCCGCCCCCGATGCCAGAAATGTCGGAAGGGCCGGAAGGGTTGGCGTATCCAGCGCCGGTGCCTCGGGTTCTGGCACAACAGCAAGTGTCGGCAGGGATGGCACCTCAGCCAAAGGTGCCAAAGTCGGCGCCGAAGGTGCAACGATCGCCTCAGAAGACGGGGCTGCAAATGAGGGCGCAGCCGCCGTCACGGCTTGGCCGCCCTGCGGCGCGATCCCGGCCATTTCATCGCGCTGGTTAAGCAAAAGCCCGCGCGTGCCTTGCGGACTTGAGGCCATGATCTGCGCAACCTGCGACCCACCCGACAAGCCGCGATAATAAGCCCCGATCAATATCGTGCGCTCATATTCCGACAGATAGCCGGTGGGCGGATAACCAAGCAAAGCCTGATACTGGGAAATCGCCGCACGCGAACGACGCCCAAGTGCGCCATCTGCCGCGCCAACCGGATAACCGAAATAATTCAGCGCAACCTGCACTTCGCGGTTCGCCTCACGGGTTGCAGAATAAACCGGCGCGGCCCGCCGCGTGGTCTTTTGCTTGCGGTTCTTGCTGGCCTCATTGACGATCACACCGCCAATAATGCCGCCCACAATCCCGCCGACCAATCCATCATTCGCCGCAGCCTGTTGAACCGGTGCAAAGCTCACGGCACAAATAAGCGAAGCCTTGGTGATATTCCCAATACGCATCATGTCCTCCGAAAATCCGATCTGAATACTGCCCCAAGTGTAGCATAGCCCCCGCAAGATGGAACTTTTTTTGACTCTCGCCGGGCCGCACGCGCCCGGCGTTACCAAAGCCGCGCGGGTCAATAGCTGACCACCTCAATTTC
>JBATTI010000638.1:0-2454 GCA_049670445.1 Albidovulum sp.
GGGGCCGAGGCTGAATGGGGCCGGTTCCGCAAGCCCGGTTTCATTTGCCGTGACACGACGATCAATGAAAACACCAAAGGGGTGGCGGGTGTGCAGGTTGTTCGGAAAGGTCAAGGCGTGCCGGTCATGACCCGGCATGACGGCGATATTTTGTTCGGTTTTGTAATGTCGGGCGAAATGACCTTGCACGGCGAGGGCAAAGACCCCTTCCGTCTGAGCCCCGGTGATGCCTTCGTCACCCCGCCGGGGCTGGCCACATGCTGGGCCGATCCGAGTGATGATATTGAGCTGTTGGAGGTTGCGGTGCCCGGTGTGTTCGGCACCGAGATTCTGGCGTGACCGCCCCGTTATTTTCGTCATCCGCACCGGCTGTGCAGCCTGATTGAGATGCGCGTCTCTTGCGCTTGATCGGCAAAGGCGCGACAGTCTGTCTAAGGCGCAAATCGCGCGAATTCTGGCCCGCAGCCCTTGGGGGAGCCGATGCCATCACCTGACCCGGACCTTGTCGAGGCCGCAGCCTTGGTTCGCGAAAACGCCCATGCGCCCTATTCCGGTTTCAAGGTCGGCGCGGCTTTGCGCAGCATCTCGGGGCGGATCTATCTGGGCTGCAATGTCGAAAACGCGGCCTACCCCGAAGGCACCTGCGCCGAGGCGGGGGCGATTGCGGCGATGGTGGCGGCGGGCGACACGCAGCTTGCGGCCATAGCGGTGATCGCCGACAGCCCGGCACCGGTGCCGCCTTGCGGTGGCTGCCGCCAAAAGCTGGCGGAATTTGGTGCAAGCGACACACCGGTGATCATGGCCACGACAGCGGGCCAAAGTCAGACCACGACCATCGGTGATCTTTTGCCGGGCAGCTTTTCACCCGCTCATATGGGGCGGGGCTGATATGGATGCGCGCCGGATCATTGCGGATTTGCGCGACGGCAAGGGGCTTTCGCCCGATGCTGCGCGCTGGTTTGCCCTGGGGCTTGCCTCGGGCGAGGTCAGCGATGCGCAGGCGGGCGCCTTCGCCATGGCGGTCTTGCTAAAGGGGTTAAGTGCAAAAGGCCGGGTCGGGTTGACAACGGCCATGCGCGACAGCGGGCAGGTTTTGCAATGGGAAATGCCGGGCCCGGTGATTGACAAACATTCAACCGGGGGGATTGGCGATATTACCTCGCTGTTGCTTGCCCCGGCGCTGGCGGCCTGCGGGGCCCATGTGCCGATGATTTCGGGGCGTGGGCTTGGCCATACCGGTGGCACATTGGACAAGTTGGAGGCGATCCCCGGATACCGCGCCGACCTGAGTATTGGCGAGTTGACCCGTATCACCCGCGATATCGGCTGTGCAATTGTCAGCGCCAGCGGCGATATTGCCCCTGCCGACCGCCGCCTTTACGCCATTCGTGATGTCACCGGAACGGTTGAAAGCATTGATCTGATCACGGCCTCGATCTTGTCGAAAAAACTTGCAGCGGGGCTGGAAGCCCTTGTTCTTGATGTGAAAGTCGGCTCTGGCGCTTTCATGAAAACCCTGCCTGAGGCGCAAGCACTGGCCAAGGCGCTGGTGGCGGCGGCGAATGGCGCGGGCTGCAAGACGGCGGCCTTGATCACGGATATGTCGCAGCCTTTGGCGGGTGCCGCTGGCAATGCGCTTGAGATTGTTGAGGTGATGGAGACGATGACGGGGCAGGCGGTCAATCACCGGCTTTTGGGGTTGACGGTGGCTTTGGGGGGCGAGGTTCTGGTGCTTGCCGGGCTTGCCGATGATGCCCGCGACGGCGAGGATCAGATCAGCGAGGCGCTGGAATCGGGGCGTGCCGCGGAAAGGTTTGGCGAGATGATCGCAGCCCAAGGCGGGCCTGCCGATTTCGTTGACCGCTTTCCCGACCGGCTGCCAGCCGCGCCTGTTGTGGCCGAGGTGAAAACCGATCGGGCCGGATTTATCGGCGCGATTGATGGCGAGGCTTTGGGCCATGCGGTGGTGCATCTGGGCGGCGGGCGGCTTCGCGGCGGTGACAAGATCAATCCGGCGGTGGGACTTTCGGACCTTGCACCTTTGGGGGAGCCTTTGGACAAGGGTGAATCTTTTGCGCTGGTTCATGCGGCTAATCAGGCCGATGCCGACCGCGCGGTGGCGGCGGTGCGCTTGGCCTATAGCATTACCGATACGGCCCCGGATGAGGCGGCTTTGGTGATCGAAAGGGTTGGCTGATGGCGCGGGCCTTTTTGATCGTGATGGATTCGGTGGGGGCCGGCGGCGCCCCGGATGCGGGCGATTTTTTCAATGGCACCTTGCCCGATACCGGCGCCAATACCTTGGCCCATATTGCTGCGGCCTGTGCCGAGGGGCGCGCGGATGTGGGGCGCAAAGGTGCGCTGCATATGCCCAATCTTGGCGGGCTTGGGCTTGGGCAATCGGTCAAGCTGGCCTCGGGCGCTGATATGCCGGGGCTGGCGGGGGAGGTTGGC
>JBATTI010000639.1:0-3466 GCA_049670445.1 Albidovulum sp.
GATTTCGGTGGCGGCCTCGACCCCCTATATCGCCTTGCAACTGCAATCGGTCACCTTGTCCTTCGGGGTGTTTGCAAGTGATGCGCCAACCGGCTGGGCGCTGCCCGATCAAGGGGCAACGGCACTTTGGGTGGCCGCTGGGCTGGCGTTGTTCACCATCTTGTTTGGCACCCGCAACCTTGATGCGAATGAGCGCCACCACGGCGTTGTCACCGCGATTGCACTTGAGGCAGTCGTCAAGCTTGTCGCGCTTTTGGCAGTCGGGATCTTTGTGGTCTGGGGGGTGGCGGATGGCTGGGGCGATGTGATTGCGCGCACCAAAGCCTCGCCCATCTCCGAATGGCCCCTGGTTTCCGGACGCTGGATTGGGCTGACCTTCGTGTCGGCGGCGGCGGTGCTGACCTTGCCGCGGATGTTTCAGGTGATGGTGGTCGAGAATGTAGACGAACGGCATCTGGCCACAGCTTCATGGGCGTTTCCGCTTTATCTGATGTTGATGAGTTTGTTCGTCCTGCCGATTGCGGTTGTGGGGTTGTCTGAACTGCCAGCCGGTGCGAACCCCGACCTGTTTGTCCTTACGCTGCCATTGGCCTTTGATCGTGACAATCTGGCGATGCTGGCGTTTTTGGGTGGGTTTTCTTCGGCCACGTCAATGGTGATTGTTGCCGCGATCGCGCTTGCCACGATGGTGTCGAACCATGTGGTTGTGCCGTTGTGGCTGGCGATGCGGCCGGGGGGCGCGCGCGATGCGGGCGATGTGCGCGGGTTGGTTTTGTTCGCGCGCCGGGCCTCGATCGTGGTGATCTTGGCGCTTGGCTATTTCTATTACCGGCTGTCGGGCGGGTCCGAGGCTTTGGCGGCCATTGGCCTGATTGCCTTTGTCGGCGTGGCGCAGGTATTGCCCGCCATGTTGGGCGGCCTGTTTTGGCGCGGGGCCACCAAGACCGGCGCGGCCTTGGGGTTGGCGATGGGGGCACTGGTTTGGCTATACACGCTGTTCTTGCCGTCCTTCGGGGCCGAGGGGCTGTTGTCGGCGCAGCTTTTGGCCGAGGGGCCTTGGGGGTATGCATGGCTGCGCCCGCATAGTCTGTTTTGGGTCACCGGGATGGACCCGCTTTTGCACGCATTGTTTTGGTCGGTCACGCTCAATACCGGGGTTTTCATGTTCGGCTCGCTCGTCTCGCTGCCCGCGCCGGTTGAACGCATTCAGGCATTGGCGTTTGTGCGGGTGTTTGATGGCGATGCCGCGACGCGTGGCTGGTCACGCGGTGGGGCCGAGGCGGAAGATCTGCTGGTGCTGGCGCAGGGCATTTTGGGCGGCGATGAGGCGCAAGAGTTCTTTCAAGATGAGGCTGCAGCGCAGGGCAAAGCGGGCTATCTGCCCGATACATCGCCCGATTTCATCGAACATCTGGAGCGGCGGTTGGCCGGGGCTGTGGGGGCGGCCACCGCCCATGCGATGATCGCGCAATTTGCCGAAGGGGCGGCAGTTTCGGCGCAAGATCTGATGGCGGTGGCCTCGGAGGCCCAGCATATCATGGAGTATTCGGTCGAGCTGGAGGCGAAATCGGCAGAACTTGCCCGCACCGCGCGCCAATTGTCGGAAGCCAATGACAAGCTGACCGATCTGTCGGTGCAAAAGGATGCGTTCCTAAGCCAGATCAGCCATGAATTGCGCACCCCCATGACCTCTATCCGCGCGTTTTCCGAGATTTTGACCGATGATGAATTGCCGGTCGAGATGCGCGCCAAATACACCGGGATCATTCAGGATGAGGCCGTGCGCCTGACCCGGCTTTTGGACGATTTGCTGGATCTGTCGGTGCTGGAAAACCGCAAGGTGCAGATCAGTGTGAAAGCCGGCAATCTGCATGACCTGTTAAGCCGCGCGGTAAGTGCGGCAAGCAACACCCGCTCCGAACGCGCCTTTGAGATCCGCCGCGATTACGGGGCGGAATTCTTGCCGGTGATTACCGATACCGACCGTCTGGTTCAGGTCTTCATCAACCTGATTTCCAATGCGCGCAAGTATTGTGACGCCGAAAACCCGGTGTTGCGGATCCGGGTCAGCAAGCGGGGCGGCAAGATCAAGGTGGATTTCATCGACAACGGATCGGGTATTGCCAAGAACATGCAAGGCCTGATCTTTGAGAAATTCGCCCGCCTGACCGATGACAGCCGCGCCGGTGGGGCCGGACTTGGGCTGGCGATCTGCCGCGAGATCATGGTGAACCTGGGCGGGTCGGTCGGCTATCTGCCGGGGCAGGGCGGGGCTGCATTTCGGGTCACGATACCGGCCAAGCCACCGGTCCGGTCCGCGGGCACTCCCCAAGACCTGTGAACACACACCGCAGGCGTCAACGCTTTCGTAACCTAGTTCTGCGACTTTCTTAACTGACCGTGTAGACGGGTAAAGTTGACGAAGGTCAGGAGCAGATGGAGGAGGTTGCCACCACGCCACTTGGACGCAAGATCGCGGCATCGGTGCCGCGCAGCGATCCGTTGCTGGTGACCCCCGAAGGGGCATTGGCCACCGCCTTGGCGCGCGTGGCGCAAAAAGCCATGACCTTGCCATTGCGCACCATCGGGCACCGCGTGATCAGCCAGACCAGCGCCGAAATTGTCGAAACCCTGCCCGACCACGCCTTGCTGGCGATGGTTGAGGGCCCCAAGGAAGGCCTTGGGCTTGCGGTTCTTGACCCCGGCGCTTTGTCGGTCTTGATTGAGATGATGACGCTGGGCCGGTTGGGGCCACAAGCGCCCGCGCAGCCAAGACGCCCGACCCGCACGGATGCGGCAATGGTTGCGGGCTTTCTTGATGCGGTCCTGACGGAATTGGACGGTTTGCTTGAATATGAACAGGCGATCACCTGGGCGGGCGGGTTTCGCTATGCCTCACATATGGCCGATCCGCGCCCCTTGAAAATTATTTTGGATGAACCCTCTTACCGGGTTTTGCATCTGACACTGGGCTTTGGTGCGGATGACAGCGACCGGCAAGGCGATGTGGTCCTGATCCTGCCTGCGCGTGGCCGCGGTGCCAAACCGCCCCCTCGGGTCGAGGAGGGCGATGATAGCGCGCGCGCCGCCAACCAAACCGCCGCCCAGAATGCAAAACACTGGGGTGCGGCGCTTGAAGAGGCGGTGATGGAAAGCCAGACCGATGTGACAGCGGTTCTGGCACGATTGGTCTTGCCGCTTGCTGATGTGCTGAACCTGGAGGTGGGAACCTTCCTGCCAATGCCCATGGCGGCCTTGAGGATGGTGCAGATCGAAGGGGTCACCGGTACGACGCTTTGCCTTGGCAGTCTTGGTCAGGGCAATGGCCGCCGGGCGGTCAAGATCTATCCGGTGGAGGAGGGGCAGGCCGCCCCCACAGGCTTGCCCGAAATTGCAAGCGAGTTGGTGTCATCGCAAGAACAAAGCTTTACGCGCGCGCCAAAACCGTCGGCACAAACCACAGCGC
>JBATTI010000640.1:0-3457 GCA_049670445.1 Albidovulum sp.
GGCGTCACCGTAACCACTTCGCCGTGCAGATCGGGGGTTGTCGCGCGCGAAAAGGCGGATAGAACCAGCCGCGCTTTTTGGCCTGCATGAACCTGATCAACATAGCGCGGGTCAAGGCGGATTTCGAAATCAACACCTTGATCAAGCGGCACCACCTCAAGGATGGTCGCTCCGGGGCCCACGACCCCACCAAGTGTCGAGAATTGCAGCTGATGAACAATCCCATCAACCGGGGCGCGGATGTCGGTGCGCTTCAGCTGGGCCTGCCGGCTGACGATATCAAGGGTCAGTTCTTCAACCGTATTGGTTACTTCGCGCAGCTCAACAACCACGTCTTCCATAAAGCTGCGTTCACTTTGCAATGTCTCAATCTCGGCGTCACGCAACTGCGCGCGCGCGCGGTTTTGTTCGCCCTGAAGCTGCGCCAGCTGCCCGGTAAAATCGGCTTGTTGGCTTTGCAGCGCGGTCAGTTGGCTTTCCTTGGCAAGGCCTTGGTCAACCAGCGACTGGATATTGGCGATGTCCTTTTCGACAAGGGTGATCTGATGTTGCACCGCCGCAATCCGCCCTTCGGTTCCGGCCATTTGCGCTTCGACCTGCCCTTGGGTTTCCGTCAGCTTGTCTCGCCGCCCCTGCAGCACCGCCGCGCGGGCCGCAAAGATCTGGCGCTGACCTTCTTCTTGCTGCGCACTGATCGTCACCGCAAACGGCAGGTCAGAAAAATTGAACTCCGGTTCGGAAAGGCCAAGCTGCTCGGCCGTCAGCCGGGCGCGCCGGGTCAGGGCCTCGGTCAGGCGGGTATTTGCGATATTCAGGTTCACCTGCGCCACGGTCGGATCAAGCCGCAACATCACTTGCCCAGCGGCAACCTTGTCGCCGTCTTTGACGGAAATCTCGGCCACTTCCCCGCCGTCCAGCGTTTGCACCATCTTCGGTTTGCCGTGAACCACGGTTTGACCATGCGCAATGACAGCGCCCGCAATCATGGTGAAATTCGCCCACAAAACCAAGGTGACCAGCAGCACGGCAAAACCGATACCACCGGCAATCATCGGCGTGGTGACATCATCGCGCAAATCCGCCGCCATGCCTTGCGCACGAGGTTTCCCACGCACCGCAACCGTCTTGGATAGCGCGGTTTTGACAAGCCCCGTTTTGGCCGGAATATTCATGCTTAGTTGCGCCATTGGTTAAACACCGGATTATTGCTGCGCGGCAAAGGATCATTTGCCGGCGGAAGGGGTTTGTTCTGGGAGGCACCGCCATAAGGCCCCTGGCCTTGCTGCGGCGACGACGACGACGATGACGACGGCGGGACGATCGGATCGGGGGGCAGGATATTGCTTTTCGACGGTGCCGTCAGTCCGGGACCGGCAGAGCCGAGGATCGCCTCGGTCAGGCCAAAGCCCGCGATTGCTCCGCCCTGCAAGATCATGATCTTGTTCAAAGCACTCAAGACGCTGGGCTTGTGGGCCATGACAATCACCGTTGTGCCAGCCTCGCGCATTTTCATGATCGCGGTGTTCAGGGCGGCATCGCCCATGGCATCCAGATTTGAATTTGGCTCATCCAGAACCACCACCGATGGATTGCCGTAAATCGCCCGCGCCAGGCCCAGACGCTGAACCTGCCCGCCCGAAAGCGGGGTGTCCTGGCCGCCCACGACCGTCGCATAACCGTCCGGCAAGGCAAGAACCATGTCATGGACGCCCGCCATCCTTGCGGCCTCGATCACATCGGCGCTTTCCGCCTCGGGGTCGAAACGGCAGATATTGTCGCGCACGGTGCCGTGCAGCAGTTCCACCGATTGCGGCAAATAGCCAATCGCGCGGCCCAGACTATCGGGATCCCACTGGTCCGGTGTGGCACCATCAAAGCGGATTTCGCCCGAATCCGGCGTCCATGCCCCGACCAGAAGCCGCGCAAGCGTTGATTTGCCCGCCGCCGAATTGGCAATAACCCCAAGCCCATCGCCCGATTCAAGCGAAAAGCTGATCTTGTTCAAGATATGCGCACGCGCCGCACCCGCCTGGCTTGCCGGGGCATATTTGGTCAGCTGCGCCACTTCTATATTGCCCGAGGGGCGCGGCAAATCGACCATCTCGACCACCGGCTTGCGTGCCTCGCCCTCAAAGAATGCCTCCAGGCCGCGATGGGCTTCAATCGCCCGCCCGATTGATCGCCATTGCCCGATCACCTGATCCACCGGCGCAAGTGCCCGCCCCGAGATGATAGAGGCCGCCACGATCATGCCGCCCGACATCTCGCCGCGGATCACCAGCAAGGCCCCAAGCGTCAAAATCGCCGATTGCAACAGCATCCGAAACGCCCGCGACGACACCACCAGCACCTCAGAGGCATTGGCCCCGCGCTGCCCGCCCGCCAGGGTGGCGGTGTGCAGGCTGTTCCATCTTGCCGTCAAGGCACGCTCCATCCCCATCGGCAACAA
Organism: Albidovulum sp.; assembly: GCA_049670445.1. Lineage (GTDB taxonomy): Bacteria > Pseudomonadota > Alphaproteobacteria > Rhodobacterales > Rhodobacteraceae > TMP-24. The sequence continues at coordinate 2,450 of JBATTI010000640.1, forward strand.
TGCGGCGGCAAGGGCCTGACTGCGGTCAGAAAAGCGCCGCTCTGTCATGTCGAACCCTGAAGCCTGCTCCATCGCGCGGCGGGTCATCATCCGGTTGACCAGCGCCAAAGCGATAACCACCAGGGCACCTGCAACCGTCAGCCAGCCAAGCCAGGGGTGAACCAAAAACAACACCGCAAGGTAAAGCGGCATCCAGGGCAAATCGAAAATACCGGTCACGGCGGGGCTTGAAAGAAAGCCGCGCACCGATTCCAGATCCCGCAAGGGCTGCTGCATACCGCGCCCGCTGCCACCCGCCTCGCGCCCGGCGCGCAGCCAGGCCCCAAAGGTTGTAACCCCAAGCCTGCCGTCCAGACGCAGTGCCGCGCGGCTTAAAATGCGGCCGCGCAAGAAGTCGTAATAGGCCAGGAATGCGAACAAGATGACGACAACGGTGAACAGCCCCATCAGCGTCGGCACCGACCCGCTGCCCAGCACCCGGTCATAGACCTCCAGCATGTAGACAGAACCGGTAAGCATCAAAATATTGACTATGGCCGAAAAGACCCCGGCAATCATCAGGCTGGGCCAGATCGAGCGCAAGGCCACGCGGTACGCATTCAGTTCGCCCGATGCCTTTTTCGTAGAAGTCTCTTTCACCTGCTCCACGCCCCCGCTTAGGTCTTATCCAGTGGTAATAGTCGCTGCTCTTGCCGATTGTTTCGCATTAGTAACCTGCGAAGAATGGCCATTCCATGGCATCATTGGGCCAAATTCTATACTTTTGCCTTAATAGGTAAGGAACCGCCGAGACAATCGGCACTTTGGGCGACAAGACGCCGCCGCGGGCGCTATTTCCATGGGATTTTCCGGCTGACAGGCCCCTTGCGGGCATCAAGCCCCCAAGAACATGTCTCAATGATATTTTTTTGGGGGGTGATGGTACCAGCGCCCCGGCTCGAACGGGGGACCCCTAGATCCACAATCTAGTGCTCTAACCAACTGAGCTACGCCGGCACTTGGTGGGGC
>JBATTI010000641.1:0-2412 GCA_049670445.1 Albidovulum sp.
GTTCAATGGCGGTGATCAAGGGCAATCCGGGTGGTGCCGAAAACGCGATGAAATTCATCGCCTCTGCCCAGGCACCCGAACGTCAGATCGTGATGTTCGACCTGCTTGGCCAAGGCCCGGGCAACCCGCAAGCCGATGCGCTGGTTGCCGAAGACCAACGCCGCTTCAACCCCGGTGACCCCGAAAACTTCGCCAAGCAAGTCCCGCTGGATATGGACTGGTATGAGGCGAATTATGGCGCCGCACTTGATGCCTATCTTGCGATAGTCTCTGCGTGATCGCCATGCCCCGTCCCTTGCTGTCTTCCCGGGGGGCGGGGCCCTTTTTGAAAGCCGCCGATGTTTGTAGCGCACCATGATTAGGCTGCCGAAATCACTGGTCTTGCTTGGCCCGCTATTGGTGTTTTTGTGCCTTGCATATGTCTTGCCGTTTTTGGGCGTCATCCGGTGGAGCGTGACTTTGCCCGAACCGGGGCTGACGCAATATGCAACGGCCCTGAGTGATCCGCTGATCTTGTCGGTGTTCTGGCGCACATTGCGCATTTGCGCGATGGTGACGGTGCTGAGCGTGGCGGCGGGCTATGCGGTGGCGCTTTTGTGGGTGCGTGGCGGGCCTCTGGCGCGGACCTTGACCGAGCTTTGCATCATTATCCCGTTCTGGATTTCGGTTCTGACCCGTGCCTTTGGCTGGGTGGCGCTGTTGTCAAACAGGGGGCTGGTCAATACCTGGCTGCAAAGCCTGGGCATCACCGATGATCCCTTGCGCATGATCGGCAATGAATTTGGCGTGGTCGTCGGGATGACGCATTTTCTTATTCCCTTCGCGGTGTTCCCCTTGGCCTCGGCGATGCGCAATCTTGATGAACGGGTGTTGATGGCCGCGCGCGGCATGGGGGCCAGCCGCTTGCGGATTTTCTGGCAGATCTTCGTGCCGATGACCCTGGCGGGTATCTTGGGCGGCACGCTTTTGGTCTTCGTCTTTTCCATCGGCTTTTTCGTCACGCCCGCGATCTTGGGGGGCGGGCGCAGCGTGATGGTGGCCGAGCTGATTTATCTGCGCATCTTCCAAAGCCCTGATTGGGGGCTGGCCGCCGCAATCAGCGTGATATTGATGGTTTCAATCGCGGCCCTTCTGGCCTTGCTGCTGCGCCAGATCCGGCCCGGAGGCTCAGCATGACCGGCATTCGCCCAGGGCTTGTGGCGACGCTGATCGCGGCGCTTGTGGCGGCGTTCCTGATGATGCCGCTTTTGGCAGTGGTGCCCGTGTCATTCACGCCCAAAAGGTTCTTGTCGATCCCGACCGATGAACTTTCCTTGCGCCACTACCGCACCTTGCTTGAAAACCCCGCCTGGTTGAACGGCATATGGCTTTCGGTGCGGATCGGGCTTTTGAGTGCGACCATTGCCACCTTCCTGGGGCTGATGTTCAGCCTTGGCATATGGATGCTGCGGCCGCGTTTCGCCGGGCTTTTGATGGGTCTTGCGCTATTGCCGATGGTTGCCCCGCCGGTGGTTTCGGCGCTGACGCTGTATTTCTTCCTGATCACGCTGAGCAAATTCAACCACTTCATCGCCTATGACACTTTGGCAGGCGTGGCGCTGGCCCATTCGGTGATGATCGCGCCCTTTGCCGTGGTGCTGATCACCGTGTCTTTGGCGCAGGTTGACAGGCGCATTGATCTTGCCGCGCGTGCGATGGGGGCGGGGTTGTTCATGCGGATCTTCAAGGTGATTTTGCCCAATATCCGCTTTGGCGTGATCATCGCCTTTTTCCTGACCTTCGTTTTGTCCTGGGAAGAGATTGCGGTGACGATCTTTATCACTTCTGTCGATGCGGTCACTTTGCCGCGGTTGATGTGGATGGGGCTGCGCGACAATATTGATCCCGCGATTGCGGCGGTTTCGGTGGTGTTGATCGTGATCGTGGCCTTTGCGGCTGTGGCCCGAACCCTGATCACCACGATGATGCAGCGCCGCTGAACCCCCCAAGGGCTACTTGACGCCCGCGCCTGATCTGCAATGAATGCATGCGATTATCACGGCGCAGGAAGTGCGGCGGCAATTGCGGGCAGGGTGCTGAATGGACAGATCACAAATGGATGCGATCCCGGAGCTGGCATTGGACTGGCACCGCGCGGGCAGGGGGGCTGCGATTGCCACCGTGATTGAAACCTGGGGCTCTGCGCCAAGGCAGGCGGGCAGTCAGCTTGTGGTTTCGGGCGAGGGCGCGATGATGGGCTCGGTCTCGGGCGGCTGTGTGGAGGGCGCGGTCGTCGAAGAGGCGCGCGCGGCGCTTCTGGATGGCGCGCCCCGGATGCTGAGCTTTGGGGTGTCGGATGACAACGCCTTTGCGGTGGGTCTGGCCTGCGGCGGCACCATTCGGATTTTGGTGGAACCGGTGGGCAAGGCATTG
>JBATTI010000642.1:0-1989 GCA_049670445.1 Albidovulum sp.
TGAAAGGCAAATACGATCTGATCAACATCAAGCTCGACAAAACGGGTGGCCTGACCGAAGCGCTGGCGCTGCGCGATGCGGCGCGGGCGGCGGGATTTGGGGTGATGGTGGGCTGCATGGTTGGCAGCTCCCTCGCCATGGCGCCTGCGGTGCTTGTGGGACAGGGGGCCGAGGTGATTGACCTTGACGGCCCGCTGTTGCTGGCCGGCGACCGCGATCATGCAATCGGCTACGATGGCTCGGTGATGCAGGTGCCCAGACCAGAGCTTTGGGGATGATCCTGTCTGGCGCCGCAAGTGCGACCTTGACGACAGGCGCCGAACCACCGACAAACCCGCAAAAGCCGCAAGGAGAGTAGTGACATGAGCCGCATCGTCTATGTGAACGGGGATTACCTGCCAGAGGCGGATGCGAAGATCTCGGTCTTTGACCGCGGTTTCTTGATGGCCGATGCGGTCTATGAGGTGACCAGCGTGCTGGACGGCAAGCTGATTGATTTCGCAGGCCACATCAAGCGGCTTCACCGCTCCCTCGACGCGCTGGAGATTGTAAGCCCGACCACGGATGCCGAGCTTTTGGCGATCCACCGGGAACTGGTGACGCGCAACGATATCGTCGAAGGGCTTGTCTATCTTCAAGTCACGCGTGGCAATCCCGGCGACCGGGATTTCATCTTCCCCGATCCCGCCGTTGTCCCCGCCGGGATCGTGCTTTTCACCCAGTCCAAGCCGGGGCTGGCCGATAATCCGGCGGCGCGAAAAGGGATCAAGATCACCTCGATCCCCGACATCCGCTGGGGGCGGCGCGATATCAAGACGGTGCAGCTGCTTTATCCGTCGATGGGCAAGATGATGGCCCAAAAGGCCGGCTGCGATGATGCCTGGTTTACCGAAGACGGGAAGGTCACCGAGGGGACGTCAAACAACGCCTATATCGTCAAGGCCGGGCGGATCATCACGCGCGAGCTTTCAAGCGATATCCTGCATGGCATCACCCGTGCGGCGGTGCTGCGTTTTGCGGCCGAAGCACAGATGGCCGTCGAAGAGCGCGCCTTTTCCATCGAAGAGGCCCAGAGCGCGGATGAGGCCTTCGTCACCTCGGCCTCGGCCTTCGTGATGCCGGTGATCGAGATTGACGGCGCGGCCCTGTCGGGCGGAAAACCTGGGCCGGTGGCCAGGCGGCTGCGCGAGATTTATCTTGACGAAAGCCGCAAAGCCGCGATCTGAAAACGGCGACAAAACCGTGAAATTCACCGATTTTCACGATGAAAATTTTCCCATCTCTCTGTAAACAAACGATATTATTTTCCCCGTTAGGGAATTCTTAACACTTTTCACAAAGCCCCGCCAAAGCAGGGTGAGGACCGGGCCTTGTGGCAATATCCGCCGTTCGGGCGGATCGTTCAAACCCGCTAGGGAAGACGCCGTGGTTTGCGGGTGCCAACCGGTCTTTGGTTCGACGCTTTGCACTTTGGAATGACGGCAGGACATTCGCAGATATCCAGAACCTGCCTGCTATGTCGCGGCCGCCTTTAACATTCTGTCTATGCTGATGGCGATCAGTGCCATGCCCAGACCCGCGGTGATCCCCAGCCCCGGATCCGCCTTGCCAAGTGCAATGAAAATCTGCTGGCCCAGACCTGTCGTGCCGACCATGGCGGCGATCACCAACATGCTAAGCCCATAGAGGATGGTTTGGTTCAGACCCAAGAGAAGCTGGGGCTTGGCAGCGGGTACCTTGACCAGCCAGAACATCTGCCAAGGGGTGCAACCCGCCATATGACCGGCTTCGATCAGGGCCTGAGACCCTTGAAAGCGGAAATCATCAAGGCATCCGATCGGCCGATCAAAGCTGTGGTGACGCATTCACATTATGACCACAGCGGTTCCCTGCACGAATTTTCGTGCCGCCTTGGCCATCGTCATGAACGTCACATTTTGGTAGATCCGACCCATGAAAACACCCTTTATGTCGATGAATGGGCGCGGC
>JBATTI010000643.1:0-2024 GCA_049670445.1 Albidovulum sp.
CCCCCACAATGCCGCCACCGATCACCACAACATCCGTGGCGCGGGGGGGGGCGTTGTAGAAACGCGGCGGAACATGTCTGTCGATCGGAAAGGCTTTCATGCAGCCAGATGGGCCATCAAGCGGCACGTGAAGTCAAGACCTGCTGCGACCTGTTTGGCGTCAGTGCATCCTTTTGCGGATCCGCCGGATCAGCGCCCAGACACCCAGTACCACCACCGGCACCAAGGCTGCGACCAAGGCCGATTTCGGCCAATGCAAGGCTTCGGCCACCGGCATAAGTGCATAGGCCGCAAGGTTCACGGCATAATAGCTGATCGCCACCACCGAAAGCCCCTCGACCGTATGTTGCAGCCGCAAGGCCATATCGGCGCGGCGGTCCATGCTTTCAAGCAGTTTTTGGTTCTGGGCCGAGCGTTCGACATCCACCCGGGTGCTTAGCAATTCGCCCGCACGCTCTGCCCGTTCCGCCATCTGTTCCAGCCGCTTTTCGGCGGATTTCACCGTGCGGATCGCCGGATCATAGCGTCGGCGCATGAATTCGCCAAAGGTCTGGCGACCCTCAAAGCGGGTCTCGCGCATCGCTTCTACCCGCTCGTTCACGATGGCTTCATAAGCCCCCGTCGCGCCAAACCGGAAGGAATAGCGGGTGGCAAGGCTTTCCAGCTCTGACGAGATGGCAAGAAGTTCGTGCAAAGTCGCCTCTGCCGCGCGTTGGTTATCGGTAAGCGCGCTGACCAGATCGGCCAGCTGCGGGTCAAGCGCATTCAGCCGTTGCCCAAGATCGCGGGCGCGCCCCAGCCCCAGCATTGACATGGCGCGGTAGGTCTCAATCTCGCATAGCCTTTGCACAATGCGGCCAATGCGGCGCTTGCCGGTACCCGGGCGCACGAAAACCGCAAAGCGCATCTGGCCTGCGGGATCGATCTGAAAATCCCCCGCGATCACGGCCGCCTGGTCAAGCACCCAAGAGGCGGCAAGGCTTTCGGGGACAAACCAATCTTCAAGCTTTTGCATCACCTCTTGCGGGTCATCCGGCATCGCCTCGACCCGGACCATCACCGCGGCCATGCGTTTGCCCGGGGCCTGCGCCAGCCAGTCGGCGGGAAAAACCTCTGCCCCATGCGGATCGAAGGCGCGTGCAGAGACGCCGATGGAAAAGGCCGAATAAGTCACGAATTCCGTGTGGCTTTCCCATTTGAACGCAACCTTTCCAAGCGGGGTTGCATAATGCGTTGCCTGCGGGGCCGGGTGGGTGCTGCCATGCCGGTCAAGCAGTGCCACAAGATGATCCAGGTCGGCCTGCCGGTCGCGGTTATGGGCATCTTGCGGCTGTTTGACCGCGACATAAACCGCCTGACAGGGTTGCTCCAACTGCGGAAATGGCCGCGCATGCAACTCGTTCATCAACGCATAGCGCTGGGGGTGATCATCAATCGGGGTCATGACAGGCCTTGCAGATTTTGCGCGACATTAACCAGACCAACCCCGAAGTAAAGCATGAAACGATTATATTTCCGCTAGTTAGAGGTATACCTTCGTGTGCAATCAGCGCACCGCCAAGCGCATTGGCCGCCGTTCACCTGGTCGATCGTCAGTATTATGGGCGCCAACGGGCCGAACGAACGGCAAAGAGTAGATGAGCGATCACTTTACAGCCCTGAATATACGACACGAAGGAGCTTTTCTCCCTCTTGGTCATATTTCAAAGATGCCCAAAGGCCGATAAGTACTTCCTCATCAGACACAGGCCTCCGGTACTCTTTGCATTTACGAACTCCACCACCTTCGAGGGATTCATCTGCCAACGTCCCTTTCGGCGTATAATCCGAGAACTCCGGGTACAGGTAAACGAACCCCATTAACTGCCGTTTTTCTATAAAAGACAGATACCTTTCGATATTGAAAGCCGCCGATTGAACGGCGGCGAAACAGCTTTCGCGAGCCGCCCGCTCAAGCTGAACGAACAGAGAAAACAATTTTTTGTCATCCAAGGTAAGACGACCATCACGTGACTTCTCAACAC
>JBATTI010000644.1:0-1958 GCA_049670445.1 Albidovulum sp.
CGACGCGTCGGACCCCGCGATATGGTAAGGTGCCTTATGGCCGTCGAAGGGGCTGATCGGCACGCCAAGAGCCGCCCAGACGCCGTTATAGTTGACGCCAGCCGCCATCACCAGAACCAGCACCTAATTGCTGTCAATCTCGGGGGTTTCAACCACCTCGACCTGCATGGCTGTGTCCGCTTCGCCGTGGCGTTCGCGGCGGATCGCCCAAGCATACATCGATTTTGGCACATAGCCCAAAGGCGGCATCTCGCCAATTTCGTAAAGGTCTTTTTCCGGCGCATCGTAGGGTGCGATATCGATAGGCGTATCCAATGCCATGGCGGCCTCCTGGGAACTTATGCCGCGATGCAGAATCGCGGCGGCTTCGACCCTGAAATAAAACTCGAAAAGTAATATTGCAATAGAGATGCGATGTTTTTTGAAACTTTATGTCGGATCGGATTGGATTTTTCGCCGCGCGCCGGGCTTTTTCGGGGCGACGGATGCTGCATCTGCATTCAAAACCTGATGGACAGAGGCCGCATAAAAGTCAATCAGCGCCCGGTGTTCAGGGGCAAGGCGCAATAGATCGCCTTCGCGGACCACCATGCGGCGCATCGCGAAAATCTCCAGCGCCACCGCGACCGCCGCCGCAGCACCACCTTCGGGAAGCCGCAAGCCCGCCCCGCGCGCCTCCAGCTTTTCGGCCAAAGCTGCGGTGCGCTCCGTCAGGGCGCTGACATCGGTCATGGCCGCCTCGCCCCAGGCGGAGGCGACCAGCGGCACCGAAACGATCGGCATGTTGCGCACGATCTCGGCCATCAGATGTGCGGCCAGCGCCGGGGCCACATCCGCCCTGGCATCGGCTGCGAAAGCCTGCAAGGACACCGGCGCGCCGAAACTGACAACCGCATCGCCAAAACGGCGAAACCGCCCGCGCATCGCCCGCCAGATATGGCGGCCGATAAAGGCGAAAATCTCGGTCAGCGGCGCGCGAAACCGCCGCCTGCCGGCCGCATGCGCCGCCGTCAGCACCCGATCTTCAAGCACCCGGTCATAATTCAACGCCACCGGCACAAAGACCACATCGCGCCCGCCCGGCTCCCTTCCGCCGACGACATAGCTTAGCAGCCCCAACTTGGCCGCCCCGACCCGCCCATCAAGACTAAGCCCGCCCTCGGGGAAAATCGCCTGCGTCACCCCGGCGGCGGTCGCCATCTGCACATAGCGCGCCAAGACGCGGCGATACAGCGGGCGGTCAGACCTGCGGCGGATGAAATAAGCCCCCATGGTGCGGATCAGCGACGAAAGCGGCCAGACCCGCGCCCATTCCCCCACCGCATAAGACAAGGCCGACCGCCGTGCGGCAAGATAAGTCACCAGCACATAATCCATGTTAGAGCGGTGGTTGATCACGAAAATCACCGTGGCATCAGGGTCAATCTGCCCCAGACGGCTGTCGTCAAGGTGCACCCGGTAAAGCGTCCGCGCGAACCATTTGGACGCACGGATGCCAAAACCGAAATAGGCGGTGGCAGAAAACGACGGCACAATTTCGCGCGCATAGCGCCGCGCGCGCTCCAATACCACGGCCTCCGGCTCACCGGTCTGGGCGGCTTCTTCGGCAACGGCGGCGGCCACTTGCGGGTCGTGGACCAGCCGCATGATCATATCGGGCCGCGCCATCAGTTTGAACGGCTGTATCGGGCGCTCCAACCGCTGGTTCAGCCGCGCCACCGCCTTTTCCATCCGCCCGCGAAAGAACCAGCGAACGGACGGAAACAAGAAATGCGACGCGAATGTCACGCCCGCAAAAACCAGGATCAACACCAAAAGCCAAAGCGGCAATGTCACTGTCTGAAACATGCGCCGAAAGTGACAGGTTGGGATGCAATGGTAAATCCCGCAACGCGACGATGCGGCGGGCTTGCAGCGGCAAGGTTTGCGCCCCATCTTATGCCCATGACCGACACTGG
>JBATTI010000645.1:0-2251 GCA_049670445.1 Albidovulum sp.
GTTCGACCTCTTTGACGGCCTGCATCGCCAATGGTGCCGACCATGCGATCTGATCGGCCCATTCGCGGGCCGCGTCCATCAGCTTTTCGCGCGGCACGACCTTATTGATCAGCCCATAATGTGCGGCCTCAGTCGCCCCCATCCGGCGGCCCAGCAAGAACATCTCCATCGCGATATTGTGCGGAATACGGCGCGGCAGGCGCTGCAATGCGCCCGCGTCAGGCACGATGCCCAAAGGCATTTCCGGCAGGCCGAACTCAACGTGATCGGCGGCAATGATCAGATCACAGGCCAGCGCAATTTCAAAGCCGCCGCCGATGGCCAGACCGTTGAGCGCGCAGATCACCGGCTTGTTCAGCCGCCAGTTCTCGGTCAGCCCGGCAAAGCCGCCATCGCCGTAATCTTCTTCCCACCAGTTATCGAGGGCCATGTCGCCAGAATTCAGCGCCTTGAGATCCCAGCCTGCCGAAAAGATCTTCTCGCCCGCGCCGGTCAGGATTGCACACCACAGATCGGGATCCTCGCGCAGTTCGGCGAAGGCGCGGCCCATGTCACGGCTCATCTCGATGTCAATCGCATTGACCTTGGGCTTGTTGAGCGTGACTTCCAGAACCCGGCCACGGCGAGCGGTTTCGACATAAGACATTGGAATACCTTCAGGAAAATGCGGGAATGACTTCGCGGCAAAAGAGTTCAAGCGAGCGTTTTTGTTCGGTCAGACCAAGGCCAAGACTGGAATAATAGATGAATTCATCGACCCCCAGCGCCTGATAGGTTTTCAGCTTTTCGATGGCCTGATCGGGGGTGCCGAACATCAGGTTGGTGGTCAGCATTTCAGGATCATATTCCGCTCGGTTGCCAAGCTGATCGAAGGGAATCGCCTTGGGGAAACCGTTTTCAACATCGCCGAGGTTCTTGAACAGGTTCTCAAACTGCGACAACTGGCGCTGGGCGGCCTTTACCGGCACCATCCAGTCCTCGCGGCGGTCATAAAGGGCAGTGTGGCGCATCATCGCCATGATCGGCCGCTTGGCCCCCGGATTGGCCGCCATGGCCTCCTCCAGCCGCCCCATATAGGTTTCAGCCTCATCCATGCCGCGCGTCAGGGGCCAGGCCATGATATTTGCGCCGGTCTTGACGGCGAAATCATAGCTGACCGGCGCGCGCGCCGCGACCCAGATCGGCACGTCTTTTTGCAACGGCTTGGGCACCGAGGTCGAGACCGGGAAGGACCAGAATTCGCCCTCATGGGCGTAATCGCCCTTCCACAGTGCCTGAACCGCCGGCAGCATTTCTTGCATATAGCGCCAGCCTTCGGATTGCTTCAGTCCCGGTGCCATGCGGTCAAACTCGCGCTGATAAGCGCCCGAGCCGATGCCAAATTCCAACCGCCCGCCGGTGATCAGATCGACAAATGCTGCCTCACCGGCAAGTTTGATCGGATGCCAATAGGGCGCGACGGCCACGGCGGTGCCAAGCCGGATCCGGTTGGTATGCGCCCCCCACCACGCCAGAATGGAGAACGGATTGGGGGCGATGGTCATTTCCAGTGCGTGATGCTCAGCGGCCCAGACGATGTTGAAACCGCCCTCTTCGGCCATTTGCACCATCTCAAGCGTATGGCGCGCAACCTCCTCCATGCTCAGGCTGTCGTCGATACGCTCAAGATTAATCGCCAGTTGAAACTTCATCGCTTCCCTCCACAGATGGCCAGTTGCTGCTTATGTTGGCGGCTTTGCGCCCCGATATTGTCGAAAATTCGCCGCTTGGTCGGTTTTTTCGCCATCGCATTCCAGCAAAAATGCCCGGAGCCCAAGCGCGCTCAGCGCATAACGAAAGGATTGGCCATCGGTGCGTCCGAGGTATTTACCCAAATGGTCTTCGGCCGCGTGTAATCATACATTGCCTGAAACCCGCTTTCGCGCCCATAGCCCGAGCCTTTGACCCCGCCGAACTCGGCAATGGGTGATACGACGCGGTAGGTGTTGATCCAGACAATCCCGGCGCGGATGGCCTTCGACATCCGCATCTGGCGCGCACCGTTGCGGGTGAATATCCCGGCCGCCAGCCCGTGCTTGGTGTCATTGGCAAGGCCGATTACTTCTTCTTCCGTGCGGAAACGTTGCACCGATAGCACCGGGCCGAACAATTCGGTGTCGATAATCCGCAGATCTTGGCGCGGACACTCAAGGATAGTCGGCTCGTAATAGGTGCCTCCCATCCCGTCGGGCTGTTTGCCGCCGCACAAGAC
>JBATTI010000646.1:0-2519 GCA_049670445.1 Albidovulum sp.
CCCTTCGGGCCCTTCATCGAAGATCGGCATCAGCCGCGCCAGCCCCACCGAAAGCACGACGAACAGCATCACGACCAGCCAAGGCGGCAACGTGGCGCGGCTCGGCGCCTCTACATCACTAGCAATCTGGGCGGTATTATCCGTCATGGGCGGTGATCCGGGTAAAGACCGGCGATCATTGCGTTGCGCGTGACAATACCGATGTGACGCCCGCTGTCATCGACCACCGGCACCGGCACTTCTGACGACAAGACCCGCGCGGCCACTTCGGCGATCTTGGCGCTGGCCAGAACCGGCTCGCCGTTTGCTTCGCCATTCTGGGCGATGGCGCGGACACTGACGATATGGTCATGCGGGGCATTGCGGGTGAATTCACGCACATAATCATCGGCGGGATGGGTGACCATTTCTTCCGGCGTCGCCAGTTGCACCAGGCGTCCGTCCTTCATGATTCCGATGCGGTCGGCCAGGCGCACAGCTTCGTCAAAATCATGGGTGATGAAGACAATGGTCTTTTTCAACATCTTTTGCAGACGCAAAAACTCATCTTGCATCTCGCGCCGGATCAAAGGATCCAGTGCCGAGAAGGGTTCATCCAAGAACCAGATATCGGGGCCAACGGCCAAAGACCGGGCAATCCCCACACGTTGTTGCTGACCGCCGGAAAGTTCGCGGGGGAAATAGGCCTCGCGCCCTTCAAGCCCGACCAGCTTCAGCATCTCTCGCGCGCGCTCTTCGCGGACGTCGCGGGCACTGCCGCTGACCTCAAGCGGAAAGGCCACGTTTTGCAGGACATTGCGGTGCGGCAGCAGGCCAAAATGCTGAAACACCATGCCCATCTTGTGACGGCGCAGTTCAATCAGCTCTTTGTCGCTGGCTTGCAGAAAATTCTCGCCATCCAGCAAGATCTCTCCTGCGGTTGGATCGTTCAGGCGCGAAATCGCCCGGATCAGCGTTGATTTGCCCGACCCAGACAGGCCCATGATCATAAGGATCTCACCGGGATAGACGTCAAAAGATACGTCCCGCACCGCACCGATATATCCACCGGCCGCAAACGCCTCGTCCGTTGGCGCCTGGCCCTCGCGCGCAAAGAATTCCTTTGGGTCAGCCCCGAATATCTTCCACAGATTCCGGCACGAAATCTTGGCTTCTGTCTTTTCCATACTGCCCCCCAAAGCACCCATTTACATCTTGGGCGTCTTTTGCCCCCAAGTCACGGGGCTATGCGAAAGTCGGGCGGGGGCCTTGCGGTCCCCGCCCTCTTCACCCGTTAAGTTTATTCCACCCAGGCTTTCCACACGGCCTCATTATCGGCGACCCATTGGGTTGCGGCCTCTTCCGGTGTCATCCCATCCACATCCACCATCGCGGCGGCGGCGGCGATTTGCGGGTTGGTGAAGCTGACCTTGCGCAAGATCGCATCAGCTGTTGGCCATTTTTCCGCCAATGCCGCCGAGCCGACCTTCTTGAGGTAACCCTTTTCCGGTGCGCCACAGTCATAGATGGCATCTGGGTTCATGCCCCATGCCGGATCCGTGTAGCATTCGGGCTCAAACTTCGGGAATTCGACAAACTGGCCTTCGAACTTCGCTTCGATGAAATTCGGGGTCCAGTTGAACAGAACGATCGGTTCTTCGCGGTCATAAGCGGCCTGAAGTTCGGCCCAAAGGGTTGCGGCCTGACCGACAGGCACCTCCTGGAAGTTCATTCCAAGCGCGTCAATCCGGTCGGAATAATGCTTACCCCAGTCAGCAGGGGGGCCTACAAAACGCCCCTTGTCGCCGGTTTCGGCTGTGGCCAGTTTGGCGGCGCAGGCATCAAGTGCTTTCCAATCCGGCAGGCCCGGGCACATTTCGTTCATGTAGGACGGATACCACCAATCTTCGCGGGTTACCGCGTCATTGGCGCCGTAATCGACCGCGCCCGAAGCCAGCGATTTTTCAAAGGATTCCGCCATCGAGCCTTCCCAGACCTCGACCTGAAAATCCATATCGCCCGCGGCAATCGCGGTGAACTGAAGCTGCGTGTCCGAGGATTTATACTCAACATTCAGGCCTTGCGCTTGCAGCAGCTGGCCAATCACATTGGTCAAAACCAGCTGGCTGGTCCAGTTATTGGTGACAAGGTTGATCGGGTCGGCGGAATCTTCGGCAGCGGCAAAGCCGGGTGCCAGTGCAAGCATGCTTGCCCCCATCAGCCCGGCAATCGTGGTCATTTTCAGGTTTCTCATTGGTTTCCTCCAGGTTGCGAGCGTCCCTATTTTGCCTATCCCAAGCGGTTCGCGCCCCTGAACCATGCGCCTGAGTGGTGCAGCTATCCTAATGCTGCAATGTGAAACGGTTGGCCTTGAGTGGTGAAAGAGTTGAAACAAGTTGTGAAAAGTTGTTAAGATGTTGCCATGACCGTCGCCGCCCATATTCTGATCGTCGAAGATGACCCGGTTACCCGGGTCAAGCTTGACGCCTATTTCGGTGCGGCGGGCTATAGCGTGAGTGAGGCCGAGGACGGTGCGCAGA
>JBATTI010000647.1:0-4847 GCA_049670445.1 Albidovulum sp.
CAATACGGTGTGCCCTATATGTGGGGGTCGGTCGGCTTTACCTATAATGTCGATATGATCAAAGAGCGGATCCCGGATGCTGACATGACCAGTATGGATCTGATCTTTAAGCCGGAAAATGCAGCCAAGCTGGCGGATTGCGGGATCTCGATCCTCGACAGCCCAACCGATATCATGCTGATGGCGCTGAAATATCTTGGGCTTGATGGGGATACCACCGATATCGCCGATTACGACAAGGTGGTTGAGCTGTTTAAGCCTGTCCGGGAATACATCCGCACCTTCGACAACACCAACTATTTGAACGCAATTCCGAATGGCGAGCTATGCGCCATCAACAACTGGTCGGGTGACTATGCGACGGCATCATCGCGTGCGGCCGAAGCCGGAATTGAAATGAACCTGGCCTATTTTGTCCCGAAAACCGGCGCGCCGGCATGGGTTGATTGTCTGGCCATTCCCGCCGATGCGCCAAACCGTGACAATGCCTACAAGTTCATGGATTTCATGCTTCAGCCAGAAGTGGCGGCAGGTTGCACCAACTACACTTACTATGCGAATGCCAATATCCCGGCACGCGAGTTCGTTCTGGAAGAGGTGCTTTCTGACCCGGCCGTCTACCCCGATGCCGAAACTATCGGCCGGATGTGGGCGCCCAAGCCGCTGAGCGAAGAGCAAGAACGCGCTATCACCCGAGCATGGTCATCGATCAAGACCGGATGATCTTTATGCCCAAGTGACGGAGCGATACCACTATGCAAGCAACCTCTCAAACGGTCGAACCGGGGCGTGCCGGGGCGACTGTGGCGCCACCTTTCATCCGTATCGAAGGGGTTTCAAAATCCTTTGGGGCGTTTAAGGCCGTCGACTCGGTCACAGTAGATATTGAGGAGGGCGAGATCTTCGCCCTTCTTGGCGGCTCTGGCTGCGGTAAAACAACCTTGCTACGGATGCTGGCAGGGTTTGAGACCCCGACTGCGGGCCTGATTTTCATCGACGGCCAAGACATGACCGGGGTGCCCGCCTATGAGCGTCCGGTGAATATGATGTTCCAAAGCTACGCGCTTTTCCCGCATATGACGGTCGAAAAGAACATCGCTTACGGGCTGAAACACGACAAGCTGACGGATGCGCAGCGCAAAGATCGGGTGCGGGAAATGCTTGATCTGGTTCAGCTAAGCGAGTTTGGTTTGCGAAAACCGCATCAGATTTCAGGCGGGCAACGTCAACGCGTCGCCTTGGCGCGCGCCTTGGCGCGGCATCCAAAATTGCTGCTTCTGGATGAACCGCTGGCCGCCCTGGATAAGAAATTGCGTGAACAAACGCAGTTTGAATTGATGAATATTCAAGATCAGACTGGCGTGACATTTGTGGTCGTGACCCATGACCAGGAAGAGGCGATGATCCTTTCAAGCCGCATTGCGGTGATGGATAAGGGTCAGGTCAAACAAATCGGATCGCCGACCGATGTTTACGAATACCCCAATAGCCGCTTCGTTGCGGGCTTCATCGGATCGGTGACCACCTTTGACGGCAAGGTCGTGTCGGTGGATGGCGATACCGCCCGTGTCGAGATCCCCGCCATGGCGGCCGAAGTGACGGCAAGGGCGACGGGCGGCATTACCCCCGGCATGCCGATCACCTTGGCGCTGCGACCAGAAAAGATCCTGATCAGCCGCACTAAGCCTGACGGGCCAAATGCGATCAGCGGTGTGGTCGATGATCTGGGCTATTACGGCAAGGATTCGCTTTACAAGGTCAAATTGCCGACGGGGACGGTGGTTTCAGTCAATTCGGTCAACGCCCGGCGCGTAAGTGAAAGCGAGCGCGTTGCAAGATGGGAGGATGCTGTCTGGCTGTCCTTCGATCCGGGTGCGGCGATCTTGTTGAAGGACTGAAAACCGTCAAAGGGGTGGGTAACATGGCGGCTGAAGTGAATATTCCGAAGAATGCGCGGCACAAATCCGGCAGTTTCCAGCGCTGGTTCAACCGCCGCGGCTGGTCGGACATTACAATTGCGACACCTTATATATGGCTGCTCGTGTTGTTCCTTGTGCCGTTCATGATCGTCGTCGGGATGAGCTTTGCAGTGCGCACACCAACGTCACCGCCGTTTTCCTTCAACGTCGATGGCCAGCTGCTGCATTTTGCGACTTACAAACGCCTGTTCAGCGACGATCTTTACATCCGGGCGTTTTTTACCTCGATCCGCAATGCCACAATGGCAACGCTGCTGTGTCTGTTGGTGGGCTATCCGATGGCGCTTGGCCTGACGCGGGTTAAAAAATCGTCGCGCAATATCTTGTTGATGCTGGTCATCTTGCCGTTCTGGACCTCTTTCTTGCTTAGGGTCTACGCCTGGATGGGGCTGATGGGCACCAATAGCTGGTTCAACAAGCTGGTGACGGCGGGCTACAATTCGATGGTGCCGGATGAATGGGCGGTGCGCGCGATTCAGATGATGAACACCAATTTCGCGGTGGTTCTGGTGACGGTCTATTCCTACCTGCCGTTCATGATCTTGCCGCTTTTCGCCAATCTCGAAAAGCTGGACATGACCTTGAATGAGGCCGCGATGGATCTTGGCTCTCGTCCGTTTCGGGTGTTTTGGGATATCACATTGCCCCAGTCCATTCCGGGCATCGTGGCCGGCGGGCTATTGGTGTTTATTCCGGCATCGGGTGAATTGATCATTCCGGGGCTGGTCGGAAACCCGTCGCAGCCGATGATCGGCCGCGTCATTCAAGATGAATTCCAGTCAGCGCGCGACTGGCCGATGGCGGCGGCGGTCGCGGTGGCGTTGCTGCTTTTGCTGGTCGTGCCGATGATGCTTTACACCTATTTCGACGGCAAAGCGCATGAAAAGAAGGCGATGGAGCCATGAACAAGCGCCCGACTTTCCTTATCTCCGTCATGTGTTTTGGCTTTGCGTTTTTGTACATACCGATCTTGTCGATGATCGTCTATTCCTTCAACAACTCGCGCCTTGCGACGGTTTGGGGGGGCTTTTCGACGAAGTGGTACGGCAAGCTTCTCGACAATCAGCGGGTTCTTGATGCGGCGATCTTGTCGATTGAAATCGCGGTTCTCAGCGCGACAATTGCCACGATTTTGGGCACGATGGCGGGCATTGCACTGGCACGGTTCCGCAGGTTTCGTGGGCGCACTTTGTTTTCGGGGCTTGTGACGGCACCGCTGATCATGCCCGAAGTGATCACCGGCATCTCCTCATTGATCTTTTTCATCCTTTTGGCGGAATATGTGGGCTGGCCTTCGCAGCGCGGGTTCACCACGGTGACCCTTGCGCATATCACCTTCTCGATGACTTTCGTGACAACGGTTGTGCATTCACGCCTGTCACAGGCCGATGTTGCGGTAGAGGAGGCGGCGATGGATCTCGGCTCGCGCCCATGGCAGGTGATGAAGGACATCACCTTGCCGATCATCTCGCCCGCAATTTTGTCGGGGTGGCTTCTCGCCTTCACCATTTCGCTGGATGATGTGGTTATCACCAATTTCACCACCGGGCCGGGAACAACGACATTGCCGATTTTGATCTGGTCGAAGGTCAAGCTGGGGGTGACGCCGGATATCAATGCGCTGGCGACGATTATCGTTTGTATCGTAGCGATCGGCGTGGTGCTTGCCGGTATCATAATGAACCGCGCCGAAAAACGCCGCGACCACGATATGCAGATGGCTTACCGCGATAACGAGTGACCGAGGATGATCAGCACAGATACCGCGGGTGATGATGCGGCATTGTCGCAACTATTGACGCCTGTTGGCCTGCCCGGATCGGGGCGCCAACGCTATGCGGCAGCGATGCATTTCAACCGCAAAGGTCAGATGTCGGATGCAGCACTTGAGGTGTTTCGCATCCTCTCACCGCTTGATGGTGAAGACCCTGTGGGCCTGTTGTCCTCCCGAGGGTTGTGCAGTGAAATACCGATGAAAAGGCCCGCCTCGGCTGCGGCCATAATCCGTGCCCTGATTGACGAGGCGGACCGCTATATAGCCGCGCTGACGGGGCCGGGTATTGCCGAGGTGCGCGCAGGTCTTGCGCAGTGGCGATCAGGGGCGGTGACGCCGGGCAAGGGCAAGACAAATACGGTTGTTGATGCCTTCTTGGCCCCTGCACTGGCCGCGGTTAGCCAGACCCATCCCGCCCTTGTGGTGGCGATTGAAGCCGCAATGCCATATCTGAATTGGGTCACCTATGATGACTATGTACCCGATGAGATAGGGGCGGATTTTTGCGGTGGCCACGCCTATGCGGCGATTATTGGTGAAGATGCCCCGGTGATAGCAAATGACTGGGAACTTGGGCTTTTCTTGATAAAACCGCATGTGCTTTACCGCGATCACTACCATTTGGCGCCAGAGCTTTACGCCCCATTGACCGGCCCGCATGGCTGGCGCTTCGGCCCCGACCGGCCATTGACCCTGAAGCAAGCGCATGAGCCAGTATGGAACCCGCCCAATATGCCACATCTGACCAAAGTCGGGCCCGCACCTTTCTTGTGCCTCTTCGCCTGGACACGGCACGTGAACGCGGCCCCAAACATCAAACAGGCCAGCGACTGGGAAGAACTTGAAGCGTTACGGCTATAGGCGGGCCTTGGACAAGACGGGCATATAAGAACGCGACTTGCGACGGGCTTTCCATCGCCCCGTCGCGGTGGTGCTGCGCCCTTAGCGCACAATGAATTCGGCGTGCAATGCGCCGGCGGAGTTTCTGCTTTTCAGAATGTCGATCATGTCACGCGGCGATACGCCGAGCGCATTAAGACCTGCGACCACCTCTGACAATGATGCGCCATCGGCGATTTCGGCCATTCTTACGC
>JBATTI010000648.1:0-3205 GCA_049670445.1 Albidovulum sp.
ACGCCGACGGTACTGGGGATTGCTAAATCAATGGACGCGGAAATCGGGATGCAACCGGCTGCTTTTTCGGGCGGCCCGTACATCCGGCGATGGCGGCCTCACGCATGCCTTGCTCGCAGTGAACTCCGGCTTTCCGCCGGACGTGCTGTTCGCTTCGGTCGCGCAGCGCAGACAGCTGCCGCTAAAGTAGTTGCAGCAAATTCGCACTTTGTCCCACATCACGCCGAGTGAGCCGCTAAAATGCCGCGCAATGCACGAATGGCGGCAGCGCGAAACCTGCGGCGCGGCGCTGGAATGCCCGACGGAGGGCAGCTTTGGGCCGAGACTGACGACTTCCCACTGCGGAAGTGAGATTTCGGTGGTATCAGGCTTACGTAACCAAAAACGTCAATGACGACAATGCATTACACCCCGCCAATTGCGGGGGGCTGTGCAGGTTCCGGGTCAAAATTTGCGCAAGGCTGGCAACTATGAGGGAATGACCCCTCCATTCCTGATCGCCTTGCCCCTATGACGACAACGGTTCCCATTTGGGGTCGCGTTTTTCGATGAAGGCATTGATCCCTTCATGGGCATCGGGGGCCAACATGTTTTGCACCATCACGTCAGAGCAATAACGATAGGCCTCGGGCAAGGGCATCTCGAGCTGCGCATAAAACGCCTGTTTGCCGATGCGCAGGGTGGCCGGGGCCTTGCTTGCGATCTTGGCGGCAAGTGCCGCGGTCTCTGCCGCAAGCCTGTCGGGGGCAACCACATGGTTGACCAGCCCGATCGCGCAAGCATCAGCGGCGGGCAACAGATCACCGGTCAGCAGCATTTCCATCGCCGCCTTGCGCGAGACATTGCGCGACAGCGCCACCATTGGCGTTGAGCAAAACAGCCCGATATTCACACCCGGCGTGGCAAATCGCGCCGTGTCGGCCGCAATCGCCAGATCGCAGCTGGCCACCAGTTGGCACCCCGCCGCCGTGGCAATGCCGTGCACCTGTGCGATCACCGGTTTGGGGCAATTCACAATCGCCATCATCAAACGCGCACAACGCGCCATCGTGTCGTCAAAGAATGCGGCACCCTTGTCGGCCTGCGACCGGGCGGCGGTGATTTCCTTCAGATCGTGGCCCGCGCAAAAGCCCGGCCCGTTCGCCGCCAGAATGATCACATGCACCGCATTGTCGGCGCCCAGATCGGTGATAGCCAGATACATCCGCTCCAGCATCGCAAGCGACAGGCTGTTGCGCGCGGCAGGCCGGTTCATCGTCAGACGCGCAACCGCACCGTCGCGTTCAATCAGCAAAATGTCATCATCCATGGTCAAACCAGCCCTTTGAGATTTGCAATTTTCATAATCTTGTCACCGCAGGGCCGGTCTAGGCCCTTAACCCGTCCATCACCTGCACCAGTTCCGCCGAAATGCCGGGCTCTGACAGGGCGTGGCCGGCCACCGGAACCAGCCGCAGATCGGCCTGTTTCCAGCCCTGCGCCAGCGTCCAGGCCGACTGAGGCGGGCAGATCATGTCATAGCGGCCCTGCACAATCACCGCCGGGATATGTTCAATCCGGCCCCGATCGCGCAAGATCTGCCCGTCTTCTTCCAAAAAGCCCTTATGGATGAAATAGTGGTTCTCAAGCCGGGCGAAGGCGCGGGCATATTCCGAAGGGGCTTCACCCACTGGCCCGTCATGTTCGATGCTGGCCAGCGCGTTTTCCCATGCAGCCCAAGCCCGGGCAAAGCGCGACTCGATCATATTATCGCCCGAAAACAGCCGCTTATGATAGGCGCCGATCAGATCACCGCGTTCATCTTCCGGAATGATCCCCGAAAACCCGCGCCACAGATCTGGCCAAAAGGCCCCGGCACCGCCGCCGTAAAACCAGTCAAGTTCGCGCTGCATCATCAAGAAAACACCGCGCAAGATAAGCTGGGTGACCCTGTCGGGATGCGCCTCGGCGTAGATAAGCGCCAGCGTGGCCCCCCAACTGCCGCCAAACACCATCCACGTGTCGATACCAAGGGCAAGGCGGATCGCCTCTATATCGGCCACAAGATGCGCTGTGGTATTGGCCTCGACCGAGGCATGGGGCCGCGACTTGCCGCAACCGCGCTGATCGAACAAGACGATGCGGTAAACCGACGGGTCGAAATAACGCCGCATCGCGGGTGAACAGCCGCCCCCCGGTCCGCCATGCAAGACCACCACCGGCAGCCCATCGGGGTGGCCGCATTGTTCAACATAGATCTTATGGCCGCAGCCCACATCGAGCATCTGCCGGTCGTAGGGTTCGACCTGCGAATAAAGATTGGCGCCTGTGCGCTTTTGCCCTGCGATACGGTCCATGAAGTGACTATATAAAGCTTTGAAGGTGACCGCTAGCGGGAGACAGCAATGACCGATCTCAACACAGTGGACCCCGCCGAGGTGGCTAAATTCGAAGCGATGGCGGCGGAATGGTGGGATGCGGGCGGCAAATTCAAGCCGTTGCACATGATGAATCCGGTCAGGCTTGACTATATCACCCGCCAGATTGCCGCAGAATTTGGCCGCGATCTGAGCCAGCCTTTGCCCTTCGCGGGCCTCAGGCTTTTGGATATTGGCTGTGGAGGCGGGCTTTTGTCCGAACCGATGGCGCGGCTGGGGGCAGAGGTCGTGGGCGCGGATGCGGCCAAGGGAAATATCCCGGTGGCGGCCCTTCATGCCGAACAATCCGGGCTTACGATTGATTACCGCCACACCACCGCCGAGGCGCTGGCCGCCTCTGGCGCGGCATATGATGTGGTTCTGGCGATGGAGATCATCGAACATGTCGCCGATCCGCTGGGCTTTGCCACCACCTGCCGCGATCTTTTGAAACCAGGCGGGGTGATGATCTGTTCCACCCTGAACCGCAATTCCAAAAGCTTTCTGGCCGCGATTATCGGGGCGGAATGGGTGATGCGCTGGTTGCCGAAAGGTACGCATGACTGGGCAAAATTCATCACCCCGGATGAATTGATTGCCCTGATCACCAAGGCGGGTCTTGATCCGGTGGACCGCAAGGGATTTGTGTTCAACCCGCTCAGCTGGGTTTGGTCAATCTCGGACCGGGATCTGTCGGTCAATTATGTCACGACAAGTATCCGCCGCTAAATCTCAGTCCTTGCCCAGACGCAACCGAAGTTCGCGCAGCACCGGCAACATGGCGCGAATTTTATCGACCCCGATTGCTG
>JBATTI010000649.1:0-4696 GCA_049670445.1 Albidovulum sp.
GCGCAAAGTCTTGCCACCGCGAAGATCCAGATGGGCGTGCGGGTGACCGAGGGGCTGGGTGCCGGTGCGCGCCCGACCGTGGGGGCCGCCGCCGCAGAAGAAACCATTGAAGAGATCGTTGATCATCTGGCAGGCGCGCATATGTGCTTTATCACCGCGGGTATGGGCGGCGGCACCGGCACGGGTGCGGCGCCAATCATCGCTCAGGCAGCGCGTGAACTTGGGGTGCTAACCGTAGGCGTTGTCACGAAACCTTTCCAGTTTGAGGGCGGCAAGCGCATGCGCCAGGCCGATGAGGGTATCGAAGCCCTGCAAAAGGTCGTCGATACGCTGATCATCATCCCCAACCAGAACCTTTTCCGTCTGGCCAATGAAAAGACCACCTTCACCGAGGCCTTCGCCTTGGCGGATGATGTGCTTTACCAAGGTGTCAAAGGCGTCACTGACCTTATGGTACGTCCCGGCCTGATCAACCTTGATTTCGCCGATGTGCGCGCCGTGATGGACGAAATGGGCAAGGCGATGATGGGCACGGGCGAAGCGTCGGGCGAGAGCCGTGCGGTTCAGGCGGCCGAAAAGGCCATTGCCAACCCGCTTTTGGACGAAATCAGTCTGCGCGGCGCCAAGGGCGTGTTGATCAACATCACCGGCGGGGCGGATCTGACGCTGTTTGAATTGGATGAAGCTGCCAATCGTATCCGCGAGGAAGTGGATCCTGACGCCAATATCATCGTAGGCTCCACCCTTGATGAGGATATGGACGGGGTCATGCGGGTTTCGGTTGTGGCCACAGGTATTGATGCGATGGCGGCCCATGTCGAAGTGCCGGTGGCGCGTCGTCGGATGGCCGAACCGCTGGCGCAGCAGGCGTTGCAAAAAGACCCTGAGGTGGCAGAACCGGTCGCAGCCGTGCCGCTGGCGGCGACGGCAGAACGGCCAAGCCTGCGTCAAGAGCACCGCCCAGATGCGCGTCACGATCCGCGTCACGATCCGCGTCAGGCCCCGATCACCGCAGAAGTCGAGCCTTCGCTTTTCGATGATGGCAGCGATGCGGCAAAGGATGATCTGCCGCCCCCGGCCTACCGTCCGCAACAGGCGCAGCCGCAAATACAGGCAAACCGCGACTTCCATGTTGAGGATGAGGCAACCGCCTTTGTCGCACCGCGTCCTCGCACCCCGGGCACGCCGTCGCCCGAGGCATTGGCGCGGCTGCAAGCCGCTGTCAGCCGTGCGCCGCAATCAAGCCATGCGGCCCGCGCCGCTGCCGCCCCTGCAGAGTCCCATGACCATGCGCCTTCGCATGCCAGTGATCGCCCGCGTTTTGGCATCAATTCGCTGATCAACCGCATGACCGGCAGCCCTGCTCCGGCAGGTGGCGGCGAGCGTGCGGCCTCTGCGCAACGCCAGCAACCGCGGCTTTCAGCGCAGTTTGAAGAGGAAAATGCAGTGGATCCGGACCAGGAACGGGTCGAAATTCCTGCCTTTTTGCGCCGTCAGGCAAACTAGGACGCAACGTCAACTGTTGATTAAGAGGCCGGGGTAACCCGGCCTTTTTCTTTTGAATCAAGCCATTACAAATTCATCGGCGGAATATTCCCGCTGTTAAGGGTTTTGTTTCATTCCGTTACAAAGAGTGAGTTGAGCTATTCGGCGAAGGCAGATACTTCAGTCTCAGAAAAGCGGTGCGCGATGTTAGATGACGCGCCGTATCTATGGGGCCACCAGTGCAAACGACGATCAGATCAGCAGCGACCTTTCGCGGCATAGGGCTTCATACCGGGGCGCAGGTGCGCATGACGGTCAGCCCGGCCTCGGCCAATTACGGCATCTGGTTTCGCCGCACCGATGTGATTGGTCGCGATGCGATGGTTCAGGCCTTGTGGGATGCGGTGACGCCTTCGCGGCTTTGTACCGCTGTTGAAAATTCTGCCGGTGTCGGCGTCTCAACCATTGAGCATATCATGGCAGCCCTTGCCGGGTGCGGCGTCCATAACGCATTGATCGAGATTAACGGGCCGGAAGTGCCGATCCTTGACGGATCTGCCCAGCCCTTCGTGACCGCGATTCTGGGCCGGGGCCTGCGTGAACTTGACGCGCCTTTGCGCTGCTTTGAGGTTCTGGAAACCATAGAGATCCGCGAAGGGGACGCCGTGGCGCGGCTGGAACCCGCAAGCGCGCTTGAGATTGATTTCGCGATTGATTTTGCCGACCGCGCGATTGGCCAACAACGCAAATCCATGTCGATGGCTAATGGCGCCTTTGTGCGCGAGCTTTCCGATTGCCGCACCTTCTGCCGCCAGTCCGATGTTGATTTCATGCATGCCAATGGCCTTGCTTTGGGCGGCAGCTATGACAATGCGGTGGTGGTTGAAGGCGAAAAAATCCTGACCCCCGGTGGTTTTCGCCGTGCGGATGAAGCGGTTCGCCACAAAATGCTGGACGCTTTGGGCGATCTGGCCTTGGCGGGCGCGCCGATTTTGGGGCGCTATACCGGCAACCGTGCGGGTCATGCGATGACCAACAAGCTTTTGCGTGCCCTTTTCGCAAAACCAGGGGCATTTCGCATGCGCGAATGCGATGCGGCAAGCCTGCGCCGCCTTCCTGGAACCGGCGTGAAACGCGAAGATATTCCCGCCGTCGCCTGAACCTGTCATAAAACGTGCGAAAGGCATTTTGCGCCGGTGTTTTTTCGTGCTAGGACAAGGCGAACCGGGGTGATGGGCGAAGCGCTTTCACCACAAACGAATAGCAAGACGGGGTAGGCGGGCAATGGTGCGGGGCACAACAGCGGCAAATCTTGTCGGGAGCCTCGCTTTGGCGATGTTCCTGACAGCTTGTGGTGGCGGAAACCAAGAAGTTCCCTTGGATACGCTGACCGCGGAAGAAATCTATAAACGCGGCGAGGTCCGGCTTGAGACCAGCCGCAAGGGTGCGGATGCGGTCACCTATTTTGCCGAGGTGGAGCGGCTTTACCCCTATTCGGAATGGGCCAAGCGTGCCTTGATCATGCAAGCCTTCGCCTATCACAAAGATCGTGACTATGAGAACAGCCGCGCCACGGCGCAGCGCTACATAGATACGTATCCCGCCGAAGAAGATGCGGCCTATGCCAAATACCTTCTGGCGCTGTCCTATTATGACCAGATTGATGAGGTGGGCCGCGATCAGGGCCTGACCTTCCAGGCCTTGCAGGCCCTGCGCGCGGTGATTGAGGAATATCCCGACAGCGAATATGCCAATTCCTCGGTGCTGAAGTTTGATCTGGCCTTTGATCATCTGGCGGCGAAAGAAATGGAAATCGGGCGCTATTACCTGAAGAAAAAGAATTTTGCCGCAAGTATCAACCGCTTCCGCGTGGTGGTTGAACAGTTCCAGACCACGACCCATACGCCCGAAGCTTTGTTCCGCCTTATCGAGGCCTATCTGTCGCTGGGGCTGATCGATGAGGCGCAAACAGCTGGTGCGATCCTGGGCCATAACTTCCAATCGACCGTATGGTATGAGGATGGCTATCGCTTGCTAACCAAGCAAGGGTTGGAGCCGAAAGCCAAGGGCGATGGCTGGCTGGCCGCGATTTACCGTCAGGTGATCAAGGGCGAGTGGCTGTAAGAAAGGTGGGCGTTTCCCACCGGGCGGTTTGAACGGATGCTACGCTCATTAGAGATCCGCAATATGCTGATCATCGACCGGCTGGATCTTACCTTCCAGCCGGGGTTGAACGTGTTGACGGGGGAAACCGGGGCGGGCAAATCGATTTTGCTTGATTGTCTGGGGTTCGTTCTGGGATGGCGCGGCCGGGGCGATCTGATCCGGCAGGGGGCCGAACAGGGCGAGGTTACGGCGGTGTTTGACCTGCCAAGCGGGCATCCGGCGCGTGAAGTCTTATCCGAGGCGGGGATTTTGGCGGAAGATGCGTTGATCCTGCGCCGTCAGACCACCGCAGATGGGCGCAAGACCGCTTTTGTCAACGACCGCCGTGCCAGCGGTGAGGTGCTACGCGCCATATCCGACAGTTTGATCGAATTGCACGGCCAGCACGATGATCGCGGGTTGCTGAATCCGCGCGGCCACCGGCAATTGCTTGATGCTTATGCCGGTGCCGATACATATGCGGTGCGCGCCGCATGGGTTGCGGTATCTGTCGCGGCCAATGCCTTGGCCGCCGCCGAAGCGGAACAAGCGGGCTTGCAGGCCGAAGAAGATTATCTGCGTCATGCGGTGGCCGAGCTGGATAAGCTTGACCCGCAATCGGGCGAAGAGGCCGCGCTGGACGCCCGCCGCCGGGTGATGCAGGCGGGGTCGCGCATACGCGACGACATTGCGCGTGCTTACGGTGCGCTTGGCCCCGATGGTGCCGAAGGCTTGATGGGCGATGCGATGCGCTGGCTTGAGGCGGCAGCTGACCGCGCCGACGGCATGTTGGAGGCGCCTGTAGCAGCACTTGAACGCGCGGTGACGGAACTTGGCGAGGCCGCCCAGGGGGTTGAACGCTGCCTTGAAGCGCTTAGTTTCGATCCCAGTGAAATGGAGAGGGTTGAGGAAAGATTGTTCGCGATCAGGGCCTTGGCGCGCAAGCATGGGGTTTTGGCGGATGATCTGGGCGGTTTTGGCGATGATCTGCGCGGGCGCCTTCATGCGCTTGATGGCGGTGCCGGAAACCTCAAGGCGCTGGCCGAGGCTTTGGCCAAAGCCGAGG
>JBATTI010000650.1:0-2970 GCA_049670445.1 Albidovulum sp.
TGCCAGGCATGCGTGACGGCATCATCCCAAAGCGGGCGTTGCCAGCCCTTGGCGCGCAAGGCCCGATCATAGCTTGCGGCGATCTTGGCGCGGGTCTTGGCCCAATCGGGCAAATGGCGCAGCTTGAGCGAACAAAGCGCCGCCGCAAGCGAGGGCATCTTGCTGTTCAGCCCGGCCTCGGCAAAGCCGGAACCCTCTTTGCCATGATTGCGCAAGCGGCGCAGGCGCCGGGCCATGGCGGCGTCATCGGTGACAACCGCACCGCCCGATCCGGGCGCGTTCAAGACCTTGGTCGGATCGAAACTGAAGACGCTGGCGTGACCGGTGGAACCGGCAGCCCGCGCGCCGTAAGACGCGCCAAAGGCCTGTGCGGCATCCTCGATCAGCAAAAGGCCGTGATCATCGGCAAAGGCTTCGACCAGCCCCGGATCAGTCATTCCGCCAAAAAGGGGGACATGCAAAAGGGCCTTGCACCTGGGCCCGACCCGGTCTGCGGCACGGGTGAAATCAATGGCGCAGGCGGAACCGATATCGGCAAAAACCGGCGTGGCCCCCACCCGCAAGATCGCCGCCGCCGTGGCGATGAAGGAAAAGTCGGTTGTCAAAACCTCATCCCCCGGGCCGATGCCGAGGCATTTGAGCGCAAGATAAAGCCCGTCGGTCGCAGAGCCGAGGGCGACGCCATGGGCGCGGCCCGCCCTATGTGCCACCTCGGCCTCAAATGCGCTTACCCAAGGCCCCTCAAGCATCATCCCCGAGCTGTAGACCTCGGAAAAAACCGGCTGGGCTTCGGCCAAAAGCGCGCGGTTTTCGCGCAGGCAGCCGTGAAAGGGAATGTCGCGCATCCGTGCTTCTCAGACGTTGTGAAAAGCGGGTGCGTTCAGATCACGCAGGGCCGCTATCGTTGCCTTGATGCCAGCCTCAAGGTCAATCTTGGGCTTATAGCCAAGCAATGTGCGGGCCTGACCAATCTCAAGACTGCCGCGCTTTGGACGGATCTGGGCGTTGATGTCCAGATCTTCCATGACAATGCGCGCGTCGCCGACATTTTGCGACACGATCTGCGCAAGTTCCATCAAGGTGCGCGCCCGCCCGCGCGATATGTTGAATATCCGCCCCGCCGCCTGCGGGCGGGTTGCGGCCAGCCAAAGCCCTTCGACCAGATCATCGACATGGGTGAAATCAATCGCCAGATCGGCACTGCGCGAAATCCGCAAAGGCGCCCGCATCAGGGCGTTTTGGCAAAAGGTCTGGACCACGCGCCGGTGCACATCGCCGGGCCCGTAAACCGCGGAAGGCCGCACGATCACCGGTTCCAGATCACTGTTGGCGCAATAGCCCATGATCAGGGTTTCGGCGGCAAGTTTCAGCGCGCCATAGATATTGATCGGCCGGGTTGCACTGACTTCGGGCACGGGATCGGTTTCAAAATTCCCGTAGACCATGCTGGAAGAGGCAAATACCAGCCGCCGCACCGGGCTGCGTTTTTGCAGCACTTCCAGCAGGGTCGCGGTGCCGTCCAAGATCGCATGGCGCGCCACAGTTGGGTTTTTGGTGGCCTCTGCCACGATCGGTGAACCGGCCAGATGGATGATGCAATCGGGCTTTTCGCGCCGGATCACCGCGCGCAATTTTATCGGATCGCAGATATCGCCGCGATGAATTTTAACACCGTCAAGCAAGCGGTCGAACCGGTGCCCAAGCACGCGCGTTTCCAGATCGGTCAGCGGCGAAAATCGCGACAGCGCGTAGTTGTCATAGACGGCGACCGGATGCCCGGCCCGCTTGATGCGCGCCGCAAGCTGGGCGCCGATCATACCTGCCCCCCCCAATATCAAAAACCGGTTATCGGACATGTTCTCCAACGGCTTTGGTGGACAAAACGGTCCAACTTGAACTTGGGGGTCCATCCGCTGCGCCGGGTCAGGCCGGACACCGGACGAACAATTTATAGTTTACAACGTCATACGACCCTAACGCGTGATTTTCAATGCGCCCAGAAGAATCTTTGCAACCCTGTTGCAACCGGCGGCATCTTGCCTTTCGCAAGCCCGGTGGCGGCGCCCGAAAATATCGCGCATCGCAGGCCGGGCGCCGCCATAGGCGTTTACCGGCCCAAAATCCCCGGAATGCCGCCTGTGGATTGTTCTTCAATCGTGGTTAATATTGCCTCTGCCTTATCAATTGAGGTAATATGAACATGCATTGCCTGGGGGCTGCGTGATGCTTGATGGCGCTGATCAGCTCGGTGCATCTTCTTGCCATGGTCGTTCCCCCTTGCGTGAATTTGCCTGCGCCCCGGGGGGGATATGGATAAGACCAAAGCGACCTCTTCAAGCCTTCCCGAAAGGGCAGAAGACGTTGATGAACATGTGCAAGTTCAACAGCTTCTAAGTTCCAGAAGCTGGCAAAAGCGGCTGGAAGAAGCGCGGCTGAAACGCGAAAAAGTTCTGGCCGAGCAAAGCGCCTCCGAGCAAAATAAAAGCGATCTGACACCCGCCGGCCCGCCCGGCACGCGCCCGTGGGAGACGCCTTCAGCCGGTATGGCCAATGTTTTGGTGATGTTGCGCGAGGCGCAGAATCATCAAGCCGGCCATCGCCCTGCCACCGGGGCTGCGCAAAAGTCGGCTGATCTTGTCGATCTGGATAAGCAAGAAGCTGCCGAGGCAAGGCCATTACCGGCCAACAACCCGCTGCAACTTACGCAAGCGCTGACGCCGCCAGTAGCAGAGGAGGCGTTTACGGGGGGGCCAGTAGCAGAGGGGCCAGTTGCAGAGGGACCAGTAGCAGAGGGGCAGAATAGGCCGCCCCGCGCGGTGGTCGTCGCCAGCCGCGTTGCAAGTGACAATGTGGCGCCGCCGGTGGGCAATGCGACCAGATCGACCTGCGAGGGAAAGACCCGCAGCAAGATCCGCTGGGGAAGGGTTGCCTTTGTGATTGCGGCCTTTGCCTTTGGGCTGGGCCTTTGTC
>JBATTI010000651.1:0-2918 GCA_049670445.1 Albidovulum sp.
GAACCAACGCCAGCGGAAACATCAAGATGCCGTCGCGCATCCAATTGGCGCCGGTGCTCCACAACGGGCGGCCAAGGTTGTTGAAGGCCGCATTGGCCCCGAACACTGCACCCGTAAAGATGAAGGCGCCAGCGGCATAATGGGTAAACATCCGTACAATCGCCTCGCCCTCGGGTGACAGGCGGAAAGAGGTTGCAATCGGGCCGCTAAGCGCCGCCATAAGCGCCCAGGTGATCAGCGTATAGACCGCGCAGAATTTCAGCGCGGCCCCAAACGCCTCGGCCACGCGGTCGGGGCGGCGCGCGCCGTAGTTTTGGCCGATGATCCCGCCAATCGCACCGGAAAGCGCAAAAATCCCGCCAAAGGCAAGGATGCTCAGCCGCATGATCACGCTCCAACCGGCCACGGCACCCTCACCGAATTGGGCGATTTCGCGGGTAAGTATCCAGTTGCCGAAAGGGGTGGATATCTGGGTGGCAATGGCCGGCAGGGCGATGGCGAAATAAGGGCCAGCGGTGTTGCGCATGTTGCGCATAGAAGGGCGGGCCAAAAGATCGTGGCTTTGGGTCACAAACCACAATCCAACCACCACCATCATCACACGCGCGGCCACAATCGACCAGGCAGCGCCGCTGATGCCCCAGCCCATCCAGACGATCAAGACCGGGTCAAGCACCATCGCCAGCGCCCCCCCGGCCATGGTCACCGCCATGGAGCGCCAGGCATCCCCCACGGCCCGCAACATAGCCGAGGCCATGATACCGGCCGCGATCAGCGCCATCGACGGCAAGGTGATGGCCAGGAATTGCGCGCCCAGGTCCAGCACTGCGCCCTCTGCCCCAGAGGCCGCAAGAACCTGAACCCGAAAGACCCAGATCAACGCAGATACCACAAGCTGCACCCCCACGGTAAGGATCATCGCGGTTGTGGCGATCCGCCGGGCGCGATCGCCCTCGCCCATGCCGATGCTGCGCGACACCAAGGCGACCCCGCCGATCATCATGCCGATCGACAGCGAGATCACCGCAAACTGAATAGCGCCCGCTATGCCGACGGCGGCCATCTGTGCCTCATCCCCAAGGCGCGAAATCCACCACAGGGCAAGAAAATCAATCAAGAAGGTGAACGACAGGCCCAGCGCCCCGGAAAGCGCCATCACCACCACATGGCGCATCAAACTGCCGGTGACAAACTTGCCTTGTTCGGGTTTCGGTTCTGCATCTGTAGTCACTGCCATATCCTGTCCACCAACCGCTCGCCCCACCAATCACTCGTGCAGACTTAAGCCGCTTTCCGGCCAACCGCGAGCAGGTTTTGCGCGCCCCCGGTGCGGGTTTAGGCCACCTTCCGTTCGAAGGCGACAGGGTTTTTCCAGCCCAAAGCGTGAGTGACGGCGGCGTTGGCATGGCAGCTGCCCTTGCCGCTTATCCACCGCCGGGCAGTACATGTCATATGTATGAGAGACGATATCACGAAGCCACATCGGCGCAGCAGATCCGGGTAATCGCGCGAAGAACGGCGTTCTTTTTTTGGGGTCCTCCGCGCCTCTCGGAGAATGCGGTTCCCGTGTTGAAGCCGATCAATCTGGGGCGGGGCCCAGATCAGACGCCTTGCATGTCGTTGTGCCAAACCTCAGGCCCAGGGCGTTTCGCGTCAGTAGAAACTTTGCGGATCAATGTCGATCGACAGGCGCAGGTTGTTGGGTGGTTTCAACTGCCCCACCCATTCGGCCAGTGCCGCTTGCAAGGCCACCCCTTTCGCGGCTTTCACCAAAAGCCGCACCCTATGGCGCCCGCGCACCCGTGCCACCGGGGCTGGGGCAGGGCCAAAGACCTGCGCGCCGACGCGGCGCAGGGGGCCATCGCGGCGCGCAAGTTCCGCACCGAAATCAAAGACTTGCTGCACGTCGGGGGAGGATAGCACAATCCCCGCCATACGCCCGTAGGGCGGCACCCCGGCCGCCAGCCGC
This sequence comes from Albidovulum sp., assembly GCA_049670445.1. Classification (GTDB taxonomy): domain Bacteria; phylum Pseudomonadota; class Alphaproteobacteria; order Rhodobacterales; family Rhodobacteraceae; genus TMP-24. The sequence continues at coordinate 1,970 of JBATTI010000651.1, forward strand.
TCTGCCGCTTCGGCGCGCCAGAACGCCTCTTCATCGCCACCCAAAATGGCGCGGATAACCGGATGTTCGGGCTGATAGCTTTGCAACAAGGCCTCGCCCGGGCGCGCCCCCCGCCCCGCCCGGCCCGAGACCTGCCGCATCAGTTGAAAGGTGCGTTCCGCGGCGCGCAGATCAGACCCCTGCAAGCCCAGATCCGCATCAATCACTCCCACCAGGGTCAGCAAGGGAAAGTTATGCCCCTTGGCCACCAACTGGGTGCCGATGATGATATCCGCCGCCCCTTCTGCGATCGCGCCGATCTTTTCCTTAAGCGCCCGGGCCGAGCCGAAAAGATCCGACGACAGCACCGCCACCCGCGCATCGGGAAAGCGGATTGCCACCTCTTCGGCAAGGCGTTCCACCCCCGGCCCGACCGGGGCAAGCCTGCCTTTGGCCTCGCAGGACGGGCAGGCCTCGGGCATTGGTTTGGTCTCGCCGCATTGATGGCATTGAAGGCGCTTTTGAAACCGGTGTTCGACCATGCGCGCATCACAGTGATCGCAGCCGATCTGATGCCCGCAGGCCCGGCAAATCGTCACCGGCGCATAACCGCGCCGGTTGATGAACAACAAGGCCTGCTCGCCGCGCGCAACCCGGTCGGCAATACCCGCCGCCAGCGTGGGCCCGATCCAGCGGTTTGCCTCAAGCGTCTCATCGCGCATATCTATGGCGCGCATGTCCGGCATCTCGGCGGTCCCGAAGCGCGAGGTCAGATCAATGCGCGCGTATTAGCCCGCATCGGCATTGGCCCAGGTTTCAAGGCAAGGCGTGGCTGAGGCCAGAACCACCTGCGCATCACATAAGCTGGCGCGCAGCACCGCCATATCGCGGGCGTTATACAAAACCCCGTCTTCTTGCTTGTAAGAACTGTCATGCTCTTCATCGACCACGATCAGCCCCAGATCGCGGA
>JBATTI010000652.1:0-2627 GCA_049670445.1 Albidovulum sp.
GCCGCATCATCCTTGATCCCGGCGCTTTTTACATTCTGGTCAGCCGCGAAGCGGTAACCATCCCGCCCGATTATGCCGCCGAAATGGCCCCCTATCTGGCCATGGTGGGCGAATTTCGGGTGCATTACGCAGGCTTCTTCGATCCGGGCTTTGGCCATGGCAGTGTCGGCGGCAAAGGCTCTCGTGGCGTATTGGAAGTGCGCTGCCACGAAGCGCCTTTCGTGCTGGAAGATGGCCAGATCGTCGGACGGCTGGTTTATGAACATATGGCCACCCGCCCCGAACGGCTTTACGGCGCTGGCCTTGCGTCGAATTATCAGGGTCAGGGGCTGAAACTGGCGAAACATTTTCGCGGCTGAAGCCTTCTCATCCTTGCCGCAAAAAGGCGAAACCAAAGCCCCGATGCCCCGAATAGACGATAATTGATACCGGCCCGTTCTTGCCTGATACTATGCCTGGCATGAACCAGGGGAATAACTTGGCCTTATTCAACGCTGCAATGATCGCCGCGGCTATCGCAGCCACCGGGGCAGCCCAGGCACAAGAACGCGTTTCGGTAGAGCTTGTCCTTGCCGTGGATACCTCGATCAGTGTGAGCGCGTCAGAATATCACCTGCAGATGTCAGGCATTGCCAAAGCATTCCGGTCCCCCGAAATCATCGACATCATTCTGGATCAACCCGATGGCGTCGCGGTCACTTTGGTTCATTGGAGCGTCGGAACCCTCAATCATCAGGCGGTGGATTGGCGCCATCTGCGCAACCACACCGATATTCAGGAGTTTTCGCGGCTTGTCGATCTGGCGCCGCGCGCCAAGACGGGTCGGGGAACCTCGATTGCCTATGCCATCGACTATGCGACAAGGCTGATTGAAACCAACAAATATGCCGGAACAGCGCGGAAAATTGACATCTCGGGCGATTCAAGAAGCAATTCCGGGCCGTCACCGGTTTTCGCGCGTGATCGGGCTGTGGCCTTGGGCATCACCATCAATGGTCTGGTCATACCGGATGGCGACCGGGATTTGCCAAGCTACTACCGCTACCTTGTCATCGGCGGCGAAGGTTCGTTTGTGATGACCGCAAGCCGCAACCAAGACTTCGCAGCCGCGATGCAACGCAAGCTTTCGCGCGAATTGAACCTGATGCTGTCGCAAAACCCAAATCTGGTGGAATAGCCCCCTCACCTTGCATCATCAAACACCACTACACCTTTGATTTCCATCCATAATTGCGGCCCGGCCGGGATCACCCCCCTTGCATCAGACGGGCCTGCAACCACAAGATCGACGGATAGGCCGCAATCCAGAACCACACGAAACGGTTCAATCCAAACAAGCATGCATTGGCCATATGGAATGCGGCCGCCAAACCAAGAGCGGCGATCAGCAAGGCGGAATTCACGAAACTCAGCGGGAATAGAACCTCAAACAGCATAACGGCCCAAGATGCAAAACCAAGGCCGCGCGGGCGGTTGGAAAGCGCGCGCAAAGACTCCGCGACCGGATAGGCCGAGAAGCTGAAAACATCTTGCAATGCGCGCCCGCTCCTCCATTCAGGATTGACGATCTTGACCTGGCCGGAAATGAAATAGGACAAGATCACCTGCACCCCCAGATAGCCGAACGCGGCCTCGGCAAGAACGCCCTCCGGCAGCCAGCGCGACAGGCAAAGGCAGTACAAGATCAACAGCCCCATACGGTCACTGCCGCCATTGTAGGGCCCTTGAAAGCGGTGCAAGATCAAAAGGCTATGGCCCGACAACCCAAGCAGTACCCAAGCACCGCAAGGCCCCAGCAAAAGCAGAACGCTCAATACCGCGCGGGGAATGAACAGCAGCCGTGCGCCGCAATTTCCGAAAATATGTTCGCCGCTTTGCTGCAAAAACGCCAGCGCCAGAAGGATTTCCGTCGCCCGCAAACCATGCTCCAATGTCAACATGTCTTGCCTGCCCCGGCCGGAACCAGATCCGAAAGAAACACGATCTCTCGCACCAAATCCGTTCCTTCGCGGTGCACAAAGACCAGACGGAACTGCAAGAGATCCGCCGAAACATCCATGGGCATCTGCGCAATGTCTTGCTGAATACGCCGTGTGATTTCAGTGATGCTGTGGTCTGTGGGCTCTTGCAGAATCCGCTCAGCGCAACTGACAACGAAAAGCGCGTCGTTCCAATCCGGGTTCCAAAACAGCCGCGTCACCATCTGCAGCGGCGTCACCTTCAACGGGCGCGGCCGGAATGGGTGCCAGACAACAGCCGCATTATCCCCAGCCGCATTATCCCCAGCCGCACTATCCCCCTTGGGCCGCAAAGCCCATTCGACCCTCGGCGAAGGTTCAATTGCCTTGAAGAACCGCCAGGACGGAATCAAGACAGGCAAGATCAAGGCGAGCGATTTCAACATGATCAGAGTTAACGGAGGCTAAGTTAACGCCGCGTGAATCCGGTTGGAGCACCCGCGCCTTCAGGCCGCGTCAGGGGCGGCCCTGCGCCTATGCCCCGGCCGTGCCAGAAAAGCGCGGCAGGTTTTTATACGGGCAGACATCATCTTCAAATGGCACATGCCTTTGGCGGAACGGCGCGCCGGTGATGCACTCTGGCTTGCTGATCCGGTCCATGCGGAAATG
>JBATTI010000653.1:0-1995 GCA_049670445.1 Albidovulum sp.
TTGGGCAGCACTTCGGTGATATAGGGTTCAACAATCGCGCGGATGTCATCCGAGCTTTGGCTTTCCAGCGCATGCTGGGTCGAGAGCACAAGCGAGGTCACCTCAACCGGTTTGCCATCCACATAGCGCAACGAAAGCTGCGATTTCGCATCCGGGCGCAAAGTGGGTTCCTGACCCGATTTGCGCACTTCGGCCAAACGGCGCAAAATCGCATGCGAATAGTGGATCGGCGCTGGCATCAGGCCTTCGGTTTCATCCACGGCATAGCCGAACATGATGCCCTGATCACCGGCGCCATCACGGTCAACGCCTTGGCTGATATGGGCTGATTGGGGATGCAGAAGGTTGGTGACCTCAAGCGTGTTCCAATGGAACTCGTCTTGCTCATAGCCGATATCCTTAACGCAATCGCGAACGATCCCGTCAACGCGGCCCATGTAATCGGCCAGCTTGGCTTTGTCAGACAGGCCCACCTCACCGCCCACAACCACGCGGTTGGTGGTGGCGAAGGTTTCGCACGCTACGCGCGCATTGGGTTCTTCGGCCAAAAAGGCGTCAAGAACCGCATCCGAAATACGGTCACAGACCTTATCGGGGTGGCCTTCCGATACAGATTCAGAAGTAAAAATATAGTTTTGACGGGACATGAACGTGCTCCATTGGGGTTGACCTACCACGCCAGGAAGCCGTTGTGGTGGTGTGGGTAGACCCGTAAGGCGCGTGCGCCCGAAGGTCAATCGCTTCTTTTGCCGCGCCAAAGGGCAAGCGCCAATAGGCTTAGCATTACCAGGATTGTTGCCAATCCGTCCCCAGTGCGGGCGTAAAGCGTGGGGGCCAGGGCGGCTGGCACCGCGACATCAAGCCAACCGACCTCACCCAGGGCCAGGTCCTGGGTCACCCGGCCCTTGGCGTCAATCGCCGCTGTCACGCCGGTATTGGCAACCCGCATCAAGGGCAGGCCCTGTTCAATCGCGCGAAGCCGGGCCTGCGCGAGGTGCTGATAGGGGCCTGCCTGGGTGCCGAACCAGCCATCATTGGTGATCTGCAAGATCCAGTCGGCGCGGTCGGTTGCGGCATTAAGATCCTGGGGGAACACCGCCTCATAACAAATCAGCGGCAGCACCTTGCCCGCAGCGCCCAGATCAAGCACCACAGCCCCGGGACCGGGCGTATAACCGCGCCCGTATTTGGCCGCGAATGCGGTTATGCCAAAGCGCGCCACAAAATCGCCGAAGGGAAAGTATTCGCCAAAGGGCACCAGATGGTGCTTGTCATAGGTGCTTTGCACCGCGCCAAAGGCGTCTGTCACAATCAAACTGTTGAAATAAAGCGACCCTTCGGCGCGCTGCACCCCTGATGCCAGCGGCACGCCGCCGGAATTGAAGATCGCTTCCTCCAGGATCAGGCCTGCGTCTTCCAGAAGATAGGGTATCGCAGTTTCGGGCCAGATAATCAGATCAAGCGGTTGTTCGGCGGGTGCGGCGCTGGCCTGCATCTGGCGGTCAAGGAACAGATCCAACATGCCGGGCTGCCACTTCAACGCTTGCTCGGCGTCGGGTTGCACAAGGCGCAGGCGCACCGGATCGGCCAGGACGGTATCGGGCGCCGCAAGCCGCATCTGGCCTGCGCCCAAGACCACCGCGAAAAGGCCAATGGCACCAAGCGTGCAAAGCACCGGGCGTGCGATCAACACCCCAAGCACCGGCAAAAGCGCCAGCGCCACGGTCAGCGCGGTCAGGCCGATCGGGCCGGTAAAGGCGGCGATCTGGCCCAAAGAAGTGGCGATCCAGATATGGCCAAGCAAGGCCCAGGGAAACCCGGTAAAAAGATAGCTGCGCAACAGATCGCAAGCGACAAGGCCCAGCGCAAAGCCAATGGCCCGCGTGGCCGGATTGCGCCCCAGCCCGGCTGTAACCGCAGCCAATCCCCAAAAAAGCGCCATACCGCCCGCCATAAGCAACAAAGCGAAAGGCGCCATCCAGCCATCTTTGGCGG
>JBATTI010000654.1:0-1742 GCA_049670445.1 Albidovulum sp.
GCCCCAAAGAGCTGGCCGAAAAATGCGATATCGTCATCACCTGTCTGCCGTCGCCCGCCGCCTGTTCGGAAGTGATGGAGGCCGCTGACGGCGTCATCGCGGGTCTGAGCGCCGGCAAGATCTGGGCCGAAATGTCGACCACCGACGAAAGCGAAGTCAAGCGCATCGCCGAACTGGTCCGTGCCACGGGCGCGGCGCCGGTCGAATGCCCGGTATCGGGCGGTTGCCACCGGGCTGCCACCGGCAATATCTCGATCTTCGCGGGCTGTGATCGCGATACGTTCGAGCGTATGTTGCCGATGCTGACCACCCTTGGCCGTCGCGTCTTGCACACCGGTCCGATCGGCACCGCCTCGGTCTTGAAGGTGATGACCAACTATCTGGCCACCGCCAACCTGCTGACGCTGTGCGAAGCCATGGTGACGATGAAGGCTGCGGGCATGGATATGGCCACCACCTATGAGGCCATCGTGATTTCTTCGGGCACCTCTTTCGTGGCCGAAACCGAAGGTCAGGTGATCTTGAACGGCAGCCGCGATATTTCCTTCACCATGGATCTGGTGCTGAAAGATATCGGTCTGTTCCACAAGATCGCCGAGCAAAACAACATTCCGCTGGAAATCAGCCCCTTGATGATCGACATCTTCAAGGACGGCCAGAAGCGCTACGGCAACCGCGCGCAATCGGATGACATCATCCGTCGTCTGGAAGATGCCACCGGCCTGTCGATCCTTGCCGATGGCTTCCCGGCCGAGATGGTGGATGACGAGCCGGAAGAACCGGGCTATGAAGTGGTCCCGAACGGGCGCGCCCACGCGCAAGCGGCGGAGTAAGCCCGAAGCATCTGACAGGAGCTTCGTTATGGCCGATCTCTCATTATTCCAGACCCATTCGAACATTGATCATTGGGAAGAACGGGTCGATCTTGCTGTCGCCTTCCGCTGGACGGCGCGGCTGGGGATGCATGAGGCGGTTGCCAATCACTTTTCCCTTGCGGTCAATCCGGAAGGGACGCAGTTCCTGATGAACCCCAATCAGGCGCATTTTTCGCGCATCAGGGCGTCCGACATCTTGTTGTTGGACGCCAATGATCCAAATGCGCTTGATCGTCCCGATGCGCCGGATCCGACCGCTTGGGGGCTGCATGGCTCTATCCACCGCCATTGCCCGCATGCGCGCTGTGTGATGCATGTGCATTCGATCCATGCCACGGTTCTGGCCTGTCTGGCCGACAGCAACCTGCCGCCGATCGACCAGAACACTGCGACCTTCTATAACCGCTATGTCATTGACGAAAACTTCGGCGGTCTGGCCTTTGAAGAAGAGGGCGAACGCTGCGCTGCGGCTTTGTCGGATCCGTCGAAGAAGATCATGATCATGGGCAATCATGGCGTTTTGGTCTTAGGCGATAATGTCGCCGATACGTTCAACCGGATGTATTACTTTGAACGTGCGGCGGAAACCTATATCCGTGCCCTGCAAACCGGGCAAAAGCTGCGGGTGCTGAGCCATGAGATCGCGGAAAAAACCGCGGCAGAGCTGGAGAATTACCCAAGTCAGGCTGATCGTCACCTGGCCGAGCTGCGGGCTATTTTGGATGATGAGGGGGCGAACCACGCCACCTGACCCCCGCGCCACTTGCGCCGGAAAATTCACTGCAAAGGCGCCGCCCTAGTGCGGCGTTTCGTTTCGGGAGAGAGCTATGAAAAACCTTGGGAAGTTCTATATCAACGGCGCTTGGG
>JBATTI010000655.1:0-6030 GCA_049670445.1 Albidovulum sp.
GCATTGGAATCACGCGCAGTTTTGGGAAATGATGGGCCCCAAGGGCCGCGCCATGCCCGGTGGTCTGGAAAAAGCCATCACCGAAAGCTTTGGTTCGGTTGCCAAGTTCAAAGAAGATTTTGCCGCCGCAGGTGCGGGCCAGTTCGGTTCGGGCTGGGCCTGGCTAGTCAAGGACAAGGATGGCAGCCTTAAGGTCACCAAGACCGAAAACGGCGTGAACCCGCTTTGTTTCGGCCAGACAGCGCTTTTGGGCTGCGACGTGTGGGAACATTCCTATTACATCGACTTTCGCAACAAGCGCCCGACCTATCTGACCAACTTCCTTGACAACCTTGTGAACTGGGAAAATGTCGCATCGCGCATGTAACGCTTCGGTCAAGATTTGTTGACACGGCGTAAATTTCTTAAAGGCCTGCTTGGGGTGACTCTGGCGGGTCTTTTCGTGTCCGTATACGGCTTTTTGATCGAGCCGATGTTCCGGCTGCGGATACGGCGCTGGCAGATAAACCCGCGCGGCTGGACCGCGGGGCCGCTGAAGATTGCGGTGGTGACCGACCTGCATCTGGGCGAGCCTTGGGTAAGCCTGAAGCGGCTTGAACAGGTGGTTGCGCGCACCAATGCCCTTGGGGTTGATCTGATCGTGATGTTGGGCGATTTGCCCGCCGGGCACCGGTTCGTGGTGAAACCGGTGCCGACCGCGGAAGTGGCAAAGGTGCTTGGCACGCTTTCCGCCCCGCTTGGGGTGCATGCGGTGTTGGGCAATCACGATTGGTGGAATGACAGCGCCGCCCAAAAGCGTGGCGGTGGCCCCTCGGTCGTGGCGGCCGAGCTGCAGGCCGCTGGCCTTGCCGTCCTGCAAAATGACGCGATCAGGATCGAAGGCCCCGGCGGGGCATTCTGGCTTGCCGGGCTTGAGGATCAGCTGGCCATCGGCATCGGGCCGGGGCGCTACCGCGGGCTTGACGATCTGCCCGGCACTCTGGCGAAGATCACCGATGATGCCCCGGCGATCCTGCTGGCGCATGAACCCGATATATTTCCCAAGGTGCCAGACCGAATATCGCTGACGCTTTCGGGCCATACCCATGGCGGGCAGGTGCGGTTCTTTGGCTATTCGCCGATTGTGCCTTCCGCTTATGGCAATCGCTTTGCTTATGGGCATATCCGCGAAGATGGCCGCGATCTGGTGGTGTCTGGCGGCATCGGATGTTCGATCATGCCGGTGCGTTTGGGGGTTGTGCCCGAGATCACGATCATTGAATTATCGTGATCAGCAATAGGGGCTTAGGGGGCGATGGTGTTGCGGGGGGTGATAACGGGGTTAAGTCTGGCGCTTGTGGCAACGGTTGCGCAGGGGCAAGACTGGATCACGCCCGATGCCTGCGCCGTTTCGCCCGCAACCTATGAGGCCGCCCTTGCATCATCAGCAAATGAGACCAGCCTTGCGGCAGCTGATGATCTTGCCGCCAATGGTCACGGCCGCTTATGGGAAGTGACCAGCCCCGATGGTGAAACCTCGCATCTTTGGGCAACCATGCATTCCTCGGACCGGTTGATCCTTGATCTGCCGTCGGAGCTTGAGGCGCTGATCCCCAAGGCGCGCATGCTTTTGGTTGAATATGATCAACTGGCGCCAAGCCGAACCGTGCTTGAACAACGCAACTTGCAGGCCGGTGTCTGGATCGCGCCCAGTGACCCGGCCTATAAGCGCGATTATTTTGACCGGCGGGTTCTGGATTGGGTGGAAGCCAGGGTCGAGGGTTTTCTTGGCAATGCTGATCTGATGTGGAAGCTGTCGGATGCGGGCCTGGCCTGGATGTTGCTTTCAGACCCCTGCGAAGATTTCGCCGCAGGCATCCTGCCCATTCAGGATCACCGGATTTATCTGGCCGCCTATGAAGCCGGGGTGCCGGTCAAGGGGTTGGAAAACTGGGATGCGTTCCTGACCGAGATGAGTCAGGCCGACCGCCGCAAGACCGCCCAGGCGATCGGAGAGATTTATGGTGCCTATCTGAACCCTGAAGGGTTTTCAGAGGCCCGAGCGGCCGGTTTTGCCCTCTACCGCCAAGGCCGGATCGGAGAGATGGTCGCAGGTGACCGAGCCTATCTTGAGGACTTCTTCGGGCGCGCCAAGGCAGGCAAGCTTGCAGCACTTGCCAATGGCTATCTGATCGGTGAGCGTAACACACGTTTCTTGCGCGCGATGCGCAGGCATCTGGATACCGGCGGGGCGCTGGTGGCGGTGGGGGCCTTTCACCTGCCGGGCGATGATGGGCTTATCGCCCTTTTGCGCGGGCAAGGTTATAAGGTTACGCGGCTTGTGGTCGCCGGCGAAGCGCCCTAAGCCCCAGCCCAGGGTGATCGGATGGGGGCAAGCGGCATGGCGCATAGTGCAAGATCAGGGATTTTGGCGCTGGTCATCGCTTGCACGATCTGGGGTATTTCGCCGCTTTACTACAAGCTTTTGGTTGATGTCCCGCCGCTGGAAATCCTGACCCATCGGACCTTGTGGTCGATGGTGATTTTTTGCCTCTATCTGGGCCTGCAAAACCGGCTGCCAGAGGTGGGCAGGCTGATGCTGGGCCGCCAACGATTGATCGTGCTTTTGGGCGCGGCGATGATTTCGGTCAATTGGTTTGTCTTCATCCACTCGGTCTTGAACGGGCAGGCGGTCGAGGCGAGCCTTGGCTATTACATCTTTCCACTGGTTGCCGTGGTCTTGGGAATGGTTTTCTTTGGCGAACGGCTGAACCGCTGGCAGGCGGCGGCCGTCTTACTGGCCACCGTCGCGGTTGGGGTTCTGACTTATGGTCTGGGGGTGGCGCCTTGGGTGGCATTGGTGCTGGCGGGGACGTTTGGGGTTTATGCGGTGGTCAAGAAACGGCTGAACGCCGGGCCTGTGGCCTCGGTCACCGCCGAGGTGGCGTGGATGGCGCCCTTGGCGCTTTATTGGCTGGTTTATCTCGAAACTGGCGGGAAGGGGCATTTTGGCCATGATCTGCAAACCAGCCTGCTTTTGGCCTTTTCGGGGGCGATGACCGCCGTTCCCTTAATGCTGTTTTCTTATGCCTCGCGCCGGGTCAGCATGGCGGCCTTTGGGCTGACGCAATATCTGAACCCAAGCTTGCAGTTCCTTTGTGCCACCTTGGTTTTTCGCGAGGTATTCACCGGCTGGCATATGATCGCTTTCGCGCTGATCTGGGGCGCGGTGGCGATATTTGCAGCACAAACGCTGGTTCAGGACAGGGCGCGGCGCAAAGCCGCTTCCAATGCCGCAACATCCTCGGCCACGCCAATGTAGTCGCGCAGTGACGGATCGGCGAAACCTTCGGCGATGATATGGTCAATGACCCCGATCAGCGGCGTCCAGTAGCCTTCGGAATTGAGCACCAGAATCGGCTTCGCATGCAGCCCCAGTTGGCGCCAGGTCAGCACCTCGAAAAACTCGTCCAATGACCCGCCGCCACCGGGCAGGATCACCACGGCGTCGGCGTTCATGAACATAACCTTTTTACGCTCATGCATGGTTTCGGTGATGACAAAGGTCGAAACGTCGCGCTTGCCGACCTCCAAGTCAAGCAGATGGGTCGGGATCACGCCAAATGTTTCGCCGCCCGCACTTTGCGCCGCGCGCGCAACTTCCCCCATCAAGCCCACATCGCCTGCGCCGTAAACCAACCGCCAGCCGTTCTTTGCCAGCATCTGCCCGGTTAGCCTTGCGTCATTTGCATAGGCCGGTCGCGTGCCCGGACGTGACCCGCAGTAAACACAGACGGATTTTTGGCCAAATGACATGCGATTTACCTTGGAGGGGTTGCTTTGACCCGTGATAACGGCGTTGGTAGAATTGCTCAAGGGTGGTGGGTGAAGCTGCCGCGGGTTAGGGCGTGAAATACGCCGTCGGGGGACGATCAGACATGCAAGACGACAAGAAGCAGGCAGCGACAGCAAATGTTGCATATGGTTGGGTGGCGGGGGCCGTTGCGGGCATGGCGCTTATCTATGCGGTTTGGCAAGTCGCTCAGCCCTCGGTGCCGCCGGTGCCGGATGCGGGATCCGAACCATCCGCCGCCGTGACGCCAGCCGTGACGCCAGCCGTGACGCCAGCCGAGACGCCAGCCGAGACGCCAGAGGTTGCAGCACCAGCCGCGACCCCAAAGATTGATGAACCGCCCGCAGCCGCTGAACCGGCCCCGCAAGAAGTGGCGGTGGCGGAACCGGCGCCCGAACCGGCAGAACCCGAAGCACCACCCGCCGCCCCGCCCACGCCGAAGCCGCCGGTCTTCGATACCGTGCGCGCAGAGGCTGATGGCTCGGTTCTGATTGCGGGGCAGGCACCGGCTTTGTCGATGCTTGACGTCTTTGTCGACGGCACCAAGGCAAGCAAAACCGATGTTGACGCATCGGGCAAGTTCGCCGCGTTCCTCAGCCTTGGGTATTCGGAGGAACCGCGGATCCTGACGCTGACCGCGACATTGCCCGGCGGCGAAGTGCTGGCCTCCACCCAAACCGTGATACTGGAGCCGGCACCGGCACCTGTGGAGGTTGCCTCTGCAGAAGTATCGGCGGGTGATACGAATGATGCGGATGATGCGGCGGATGCGGATAAGGCCGCGCAAGCCGTTGAACCTGCGGCACCCCAGACCGCCGAGGTCGCGACCGACACGGCGCCGCAACCGGCCGAGACTGCGCCGGATACCGCAGCGGATAGCGCAGCGGCCGATGAACCCCGCGCCCTGATCGTCGATGCGGATGGGGTGCGAAAAATTGCGCCCGCAGCGCCGGTATCGGACGTGATCATTGACACGATCGGCTATGACAATGTCGGCAACGTTGATATTGCCGGGCGGGCAGGTGCGGATGTGTTTTTGCGGCTTTACCTCGACAATAGCGAAGTGGCCAATGCCCGCTCTGCCCAGACTGGCGCATGGCACGCAAAGCTGCGCGGGATTGACGCGGGCATCTATACATTGCGGGTAGATCAGATCGACGAGGCGGGCAAAGTGACGTCGCGTGCGGTGATCCCGTTCCAGCGCGAAGAGCCGCAAAAGGTTGCAGCGGCGCAGGCCGCCTCAAGCCCGGCGGCACCCGCAGCCGAACCTGTGGCCACCGACGATAAGGCGACAGGCGGCGCAGCGATTGCGGATGCGCCATCGACCGAGGTCGAGGGCCAAGAGCCGGCCGTTACGGCCCCGGTTGCGGCCCCAGCGACGGCCCCCGAGACTGCCCCCGAGACTGGCTCCGCAGCGGCCGCGCCGCCCGTGACGGCTCCTGTGACCGCCGCTGCCATCATCACCGTGCAGCCCGGCTTTACCCTTTGGGGTATTGCCAGCGAATCCTACGGGGACGGATTGCTTTACGTGCAGGTCTATGAGGCCAATAAAGACCAGATCCGCGATCCTGATCTGATCTATCCCGGGCAGGTGTTCACGGTTCCGACCGAGGGACCGTAAGCAGCCCGTCGGTGCTTGCGTTCGGATCATGCAGACAGCAGGCCGAAACCTCGGGGTGGGCGCGGCAGCAAGTGTTGAGAATATAGCCAAGCATCTGCCCGATGGCTTGGGTATTGGCCGCATAAAACACATTGCGGCTTTCGCGCCTTGCGGTGACCAGCCCGGCCTGTTCCAGTTGCGACAGGTGAAAGGCCAGCCGCGAGGCCGAGATATCCAGCTGGCGCGCAATATCCCCCTGTGCCAGCCCGCCATTGCCAGAGCTTATCAGCAATCGCACCAGATCCAGCCGGTTTTCATGGGCAAGTGCTGACAGCGCGTCGAGGACTCGACTCTTCTCCATGTTTCAACTACTCGTGAATCGTTGAATTGATAGCTCTTGATAGACGGAAGCGCGCCTGCGATCAACCGGCATCAGGCAAGACCGGGGATTCGGGACAATATGACAACGCCAGAGACCAGTGCAGAACGCAAAAGCGCACTTAGAACCATGCGGCGGGTGGCACCCTATCTGTGGCCCGATGGCGAAACCTGGGTAAAGCGCCGCGTGGTCTTGTCACTGATGGCCCTGATCCTGGCC
>JBATTI010000656.1:0-6022 GCA_049670445.1 Albidovulum sp.
CGCCCGACGCCGCCGATGCCCCCACACGCGCCGATTATGATCGCGCCGGGCGCATTCTTGACGGGCTTGACCGGGTCAATCTTTACCGCTTGGCGATTGAGAAAACCCCTTTGGCGATGCCTCTCAAGACCTCCTATCGCTTCACAAGCGGCTTTGGCCGCCGCTGGGGGCGGATGCATGAAGGCGTTGATTTTGCAGGCGGTTACGGATCGCCGATCTATACCACGGCCGACGGTGTGGTGACACATGCGGGATGGAAATCCGGCTACGGCAATCTGGTTGAGGTTCGGCATGCTTTCGGTCTGACCACCCGCTACGGGCATATGTCGGCCATTAAGGTCACGGTTGGCCAAAAGATCTCGCGCGGGGATCGGATAGGTGATATGGGCAATACAGGCCGCTCGACCGGCACGCATCTTCACTATGAAGTGCGTATCGACGGGAAGGCGGTAAACCCTATGAGCTTTATTAAGGCAGCAACCAATGTTTTCTAGAAGCAAGATCAATGAGCCGAGCCCCAAACCAAATGCGGAGGCCGAAAAAAACAAGGCTGCCGATACCGCCGCAGCCCCAAAGCCCAGCTATGATTACGCACCAACCTCTGCCCCCAAGGCCAAACCGCCTGCCTCGGTTTTGTCTTCCGATCTGACGGTTGTCGGCAATGTGAAAACCACGGGCGATATTCAGATTGAGGGCATGGTCGAGGGCGACATCCGCGCGCATCTGCTGACCGTCGGGGAAAGTGCGACCATCAAGGGCGAAATCGTTGCTGACGATATCGTCGTCAACGGCCGGGTTGTCGGACGGGTTCGCGGGCTGAAGGTCCGGCTGACGTCAACCGCGCGGGTGGAAGGCGACATTATTCACAAAACCATCGCCATCGAATCCGGTGCCCATTTCGAAGGCTCTGTCCAACGTCAGGATGATCCGCTTTCGCTGGGCGGCGCGCATAAACTGCCCCCGGCCGCCCAGGTCAAACCGGCCTGACGCCAGACAAGATCGATGGCTTGAAGAAAAAGGCACCCAATGGGTGCCTTTATTCTTGGCGGGGCTAAGGCCGCGTCTATTCGCGGCTGGCGCCGGATTTGTTCAGCGCCAGGGTTGCGGCCATAAAGCCATCCAGATCGCCATCAAGCACCCCTTGGCTGTCGGATGTTTCATGGCCGGTGCGCAGATCCTTGACCATCTGATAGGGCTGCAACACGTAAGAGCGGATCTGATTGCCCCAACCGGCATCGCCTTTGGCATCATGCTGGGCGTTGATCTCGGCATTCCGGCGGTCAAGCTCCATTTGATATAGCCGCGACTTCAGGGCTTTCATGGCGATGTCGCGGTTCTGGTGTTGGGATTTCTCGGACGAAGTCACGACAATCCCGGTTGGAATATGGGTGATGCGCACGGCGGAATCGGTCGTGTTCACGTGCTGGCCACCCGCGCCCGATGACCGGTAGGTATCGATGCGGATATCGTTGGGGGCCACCTCAATCTCGATATTATCATCCACCACCGGATAGACCCAAACCGATGAGAAGGAGGTATGGCGCCGCGCCGCGCTGTCATAGGGCGAGATCCGCACCAACCGATGCACCCCCGATTCAGACTTTAGCCAGCCATAGGCATTCGGGCCCGAAACCTTATAGGCCGCCGAACGAATACCCGCCTCGTCGCCGCCGGTTTCAGATTGCAATTCGACCTTATAGCCCTTCTTTTCGGCCCAGCGGACATACATCCGCGCCAACATGCTGGCCCAGTCGCAACTTTCGGTGCCGCCCGCACCGGCATTGATTTCCAGGAAGGTGTCATTGCCGTCGGCTTCGCCGTCCAGCAATGCCTCAAGCTCTTTCGCCGCCGCAAATTCGCGCAGGCGCGCAAGACCGGATTCCGCCTCGCCGATGATTTCATCATCGCCCTCGGCCTCGCCAAGTTCGATCAACTCGACATTATCGGCAAGTTCCTGGTCAATCTTGGTGTAGGTCTCGATCGCTTCCATCAAGGTCTGACGGTCACGCATCAGTTTTTGCGCGCGTTCCGGGTCTGACCACAGCTCGCCATCCTCGATCATGGCATTGAATTCTTCCAGGCGATGTGGCGCGGTTTCCCACTCCATTCGCTGCCCCAATAGCTTGAGCGATCTTTGCACCGCCTCAACTGTATTTTGCGTCTCGGCGCGCATGGTTCCGCATCCTTTTCGTCACTTCAAGCGGCGTGATACCTGACGTGTCGGGGCTGAACAAGATTAACTGCACGCGAAGCGAGGGCAGTTTGCGGCGTCAGTACAAGCCACCCGAAGAAACCGTGCCAAAATTGGCCTTCTTCGGGATAACCTTGGTCTCGCCGCCCGAGGTGGTGATGGTTGTGCCCCCCTCATCACCGCCAACCTCGCCGATTGCGAACAAGGGCAGGTTTTCCCCCATGCCGAAGCCACCATCGACCAGACCGTCAAGCCCGAACAATGTGTCTTCCCCATCGCGGAAATATTCGGCCTGAACGAAATCACCCTCGGCACCGGCGGCCAACCGCTCGCCGGTGAAGCGGTTGATACTGATGAAATGTCCGCCCGGCGGCACTTTGAACTCCGTCCCCCCGTATTTCTTGATCGCCTCTTGCATGAAGGCGCGAAAGACCGGCACGCATAATGTGCCGCCATAAGCCCCGGCCCCAAGGCTGCGCGGCTGATCGTAGCCCATGTAACAGCCCGCCACGATATTGGACGAAAAGCCCACGAACCAGACATCCTTGGCGTCATTCGTCGTCCCGGTCTTGCCGCCGATCGGCACCGGCAATTGCACCCCCGAACCCGAGCCGCGCCGCACCACACCTTGCAGCATTGACGTCAGCTGATACGCGGTGATCGCATCCATGACCCTTTCGCGGTTCGACTGAATGGCGGGGGCTTGCCCGGCGGGCAGGGTCGCATCCTTGCAAGTCTCGCAGATGCGCTGATCGTGGCGGTAGACGGTGTGCCCCCAACGATCCTGAACCCGGTCAACCAATGTCGGTTCAACCCGCTCGCCGCCATTGGCGAACATCGCATAGGCCGCGACCATCTTGTAAAGCGTGGTTTCTTGCGCGCCCAACGAATTGGCCAGGAACGGATCAAGCCGATCATAAACCCCGAAGCGTTCGGCATAGCTGGCAACCAGCGGCATGCCGATTTCCTGGGCAATCCGCACCGTCATCAGGTTGCGCGACTGTTCGATCCCGGTGCGCATCGGTGTCGGGCCGTAAATCTTGTTTGACGCATTCTTGGGCCGCCAGAGGCCTTGCGGGGTGTCCACCTCAATCGGCGCATCGACAATGATTGTGGCGGGCGAAAAGCCCGAATCAAGCGCTGCGGCATAGACGAAGGGCTTGAAACTTGACCCCGGCTGGCGCTGCGCCTGGGTTGCGCGGTTGAACACCGATGATTGATAGGAAAACCCGCCTTGCATGGCGATCACCCGGCCGGTGTTCACGTCCATCGCCATGAAACCGCCCTGCACTTCTGGCACCTGACGCAGCGACCAGCGCTTCAGGCTGCCGTCATCATTGGCAAGCTGCGTGGCCAGGACCACGTCGCCCACATCAACCAGATCGCCAAGGCGTTTGGCCTTGGCACCCAGCTTGCCGCCTTCCAGCCGCTTGCGCGCCCATGTCGCATCTTCGGTGGGAATCCAGTAGCCTTCGGCCGTCTCTTCCAGCCCCTCAACCCCAATCCGCGCGCCGGCGTCACTGACCTCCAGCACAACCGCCACGTACCAGCCCGGCACATCGCGCGGCGCCTTTGTCTGCGCAAGTGCTGCGCGCCAGTCCGCCTCGGTGCCCGCGACCGCCGCCGCGTCCAGCACCTCGCCGGTGCCGCGCCAGATCCCCAGATTGCGGTCGTATTTTTCCAAGGCGGTTTGCAACGCACTTGCGGCCGCGGTCTGCATTGTCGGATCAACCGTCGCGCGGATGCTTAGCCCGCCGCCGAAAAACTCTTCCTGGCCAAAGCTTTTGGACAATTGGCGGCGGATTTCATCGGTGAAATAATCACGCGGCGGCAAACCGCCCTTGAACGACGGATAGTCGCCACCTTGCACGGTCCGAAGCGGCGTGTCCTTGGCCTTGGCGTAGGCTTCCGCGTCCAGATAACCGTTTTGAAACATCTCGTTGAGCACATAGTTGCGCCGTTCAACCGCCGCTTCTTGTTGCCGGACCGGGTGGTAGCTGTAGGGGGCCTTGGGCAATGCCGCAAGATATGCAGCCTCTTCGGGGGTAAGTTCGGCCAGGGTCTTGTTGAAATAGGTCTGCGCTGCGGATGCCACGCCAAAGGATTGAAAACCCAGATCTATTTCGTTCATGTAAAGTTCAAGGATCTTGTCCTTGGACAAGGCGCTGACGAGGCGGGTCGACAAGATCAGCTCTTTTATCTTACGCTCAATCGTGCGGTCACCGGACAGAAGGAAGTTCTTGGCGACCTGCTGCGGTATCGTCGATGCACCGCGCAAATTCTTGCCGCGCGATTTCACCGCATCCCACAATGCCCCGGCCATGCCGCGCGCATCAAAGCCCCCATGCGTATAGAAATTCTTATCCTCGGCCGAGATGAACGCGCCTTTCACAAGGAAGGGCACTTCTTCAATGGGCGCAAAAATCCGCCGTTCGGTGGCGAATTCATCCATCAAACGCCCCTCACCCGAATAGATCCGGCTGATGGTCTTTGGCGTATAGGTCGCAAGACTTTCATAATCCGGCAGATCGCGGCTATAGATCCAGAACACGGCACCGCCGGCCAGCCCCGCAAAGACCAACCCGGTCACCACCCAACTGAAAAGCGCGCC
The DNA here is from genome assembly GCA_049670445.1 of Albidovulum sp. Taxonomy (GTDB): domain Bacteria; phylum Pseudomonadota; class Alphaproteobacteria; order Rhodobacterales; family Rhodobacteraceae; genus TMP-24. The sequence goes on from JBATTI010000656.1 coordinate 4,803, forward strand.
CAATACGGACAAAATAAAGCGGACCAACGGGATACCTCACCTCTTACAGCGTCCCTCATACTCTTTGGTGGCGCGGGGGTCAAAGACAGTTGGGGATTGTCGCGCATTTACGCAACAGCACCTAGCAGTTTCAAGCTTCCGCCGCGGTCAGACCCGAAATCGTGATGCCAAAAACCCCAAACGCATCCCTTACTGCCTGAGCAACCGCGCCTCGGCGGCATCAGCGATGGCCCAGCTTTGCAATGCGCTTAAAATCGCTGATTGCATGTCTTTGCGCCAGACCGGATCCGCCAATCTGGCGCGGTCGGCTTTGGATGACATGAACCCCAGTTCCAGCAACACCGAGGGAATATCGGCGGATTTGAGCACCGAAAACGCCGCCTCCTGAATGGGATGTCTGTGCATCTTCAAACCTTTATCCGACATCGCCGCCACCAGTTCCTCGGCCAGCCGGTCGCTGCGTGGCCCGGTTTCCTGGCGCGCCAGATCCATCAGGACCCCGGCGATTCGATCATCGTTGTCCGACAGATCGACCCCCGCCAGGATATCGGCGCGATCGTGGCGCTCAACAAGCTGCGCCGAGGCGGCATCATTGGTTTTTGCCGATAATTTGTAGATCGTGGCCCCCACCGCATGCCCTTCGGTAACGGTATCGGCATGAAGCGACAAGAAAACATCCGCCCCAACCGCCCGCGCAATCGACACGCGCGTCTCCAACGGCACAAAAACATCTGTCTGACGGGTTAGAAAAACCGTCATCCCGACCCGCCTCAGGGCTTCGGCCAGCTCTATCGAAAAACCAAGCATGATCGCGGCCTCATGGCTTTGTTCAATCACTGCGCCCGGATCAATGCCGCCGTGCCCCGGATCAAGAACCACCCGAAGCGGGCGGTCCGCGGTTTGCCGCCACGCCTGATTGGCGGTCCCACCGTCATCCGGCAGAGCCCATTCGGGGGCATCGGCGTTTGCGTCAGATTGCGCAACCGCTTGTGCAAATTCTTCCCGTGTCGCCTCCGAAAGGCGCAACTTTATGGTGGCCCCCCCCGCCCCGCGCCCCTCTATTTGCGCAGTTTCAAGCCGCATCGGCGCGTCCAGCACCGCGACAAGGCGCGACCAGCCAGGCCTGAGCTTTCCCCATGACATCACGCCGACCCGGCTTGATCGGTTGACAGATGCGGGGTCAGCCTTCGCGAATTCCACCTCCTGAAAATCCACAACCA